>CABTAA010000005.1 GCA_902482615.1 uncultured Collinsella sp. | reverse complement strand
CCGGTGTTTGGTCAAGAGATGAACGCCATCATGGAGGCGCAGACCGCACGCGGCGTCGAGTACGACACCAAGAACCCCATCAAGAAGCTTAAGCTCATGCTGCCACTGTGCGTGCCGCTGCTCATCTCGAGCGTGGGCAAGACCGATGCCACAGCCTTGGCGGCAGAACAGCGCGGCTTCTATCTGCGTACGCGCGCCAGCTCGTACAAGCGCTATCCCATCAAGGGCCTGGACATCGCCGTGCTCATCGTCAGCATCGCCCTCATCGCCATCGGCTTCCTGTTCTAGTTCACCACCGACAGCAACCGCCCAACGCAAAAGGCCTCGGCTCGCACCAAACGAGCCGAGGCCTTTACTGTTTCACCAGATAAAACCTACCAAAATTAACCTGTCCCTTTTTGGCGGGTCGGAAGCTAGAGGCGGTAGGGAGCGCCGCTGCGGATGATGGATTCACGCACCAGGACGTCCATGGCGTCGAGGGTGATCTCGGGCATCTCTCGGTACTTTTGCAGCACCGATAGCTCGGTGCAGGCCAGAATGACGCGGTCGCAGCCGCTACGGGCGAACTCCCACATCACGCGGTCGAACTTATCCATATCGGGCTCACGTCCGGCCTTCACATCATCGTAGATAAGCGACATCACATCGTTCTGACGTTTCTCGCTGGGATAGACGACCTCAACACCCGCAGCCTTACATTCGCGGCCGTAGACGCCCGCGCCCACGGTGCCATCGGTGCCCATGATGCCGATCTTATGCACCGGCTCGGCCGGCATACTCAGGTTGGGGTCGAACTCGCACTCCCCCATCACCGCACCGGCCAGAGCATAGCGCACCGACTCACGCGGCATGTGGATAATCGGCACCTTCGTAAACGACTGGATCTGGTCATAGAAGTAGTGTGACGTGTTGCAGGGAATGGCAATGTGTGCACAGCCCAGCGACTCGAGTGCCTGGGCGCACTCTTTCATGGTCGCCAGCAGTTTGGCATGCTCGCCGGTCTTAATGGCCAGCGTGCGGTCGGGCATGGTCGACTTGGAGAGTACCACCATGTCGATATGTTCCTGATCGCAGGCAGCAGCCGTATGACGCACCACCTGGTCGTAGTAATACGACGTGGCCTCGGCGCCCATGCCGCCGATAACTCCCAGCTTTTCCATCGCCGCCTCCTTGGTGACGCTTGCGCAATTGCGCGTATCATACCCGCGCCCGCCCGATGCAAACCGGACGGGCGCCGCGCTCATCTACTTGTAATACGTCTTGAACAGCTTAAAGTGGCGCAGCTTGGTGTGCCACATGCGCAGCCAGCGGTTAAAGACAAAGTCGCCCTTCATAAACGAAGGGTCGGCGCCCTTGCCTTCCTTGTCCAGGCGATGCACCTTAGCGCGCAGCTCGGGATCCTTGACGTACTTGTCGACGACGCCCATGGGGACGACCATCCACAGGGCCTCGTCCTGAGCCGTCACAAACTCCGGCTCAAACGGACGGTTGAACACATACTCGTCCACCACATACTTGGCAACGTTAAAGCCGCTGTTGGTAACGTAGTAGTTGCTGCGGCCCTGGCGCGTGTTGAAATCGAAGAACTTAAACGAGCCATCGCGCTCGTCGTACTTTACGTCAAAGTTGGAATAGCCCACAAAGTGAAGGTCCTCGAGCAACTTGCGCACGCCGCCCATGAGCTCGTCGTTGGGCTCGGTAATGATACAGGCATGGTTGCCGACACCGTGGGGCTGATGCTCCTCGAGCAGCACATGGCCCAGGCACATCATGCGGACCTTACCGTTGCGGTCGGAATAGCTGGTGAGCACGCGCATGTACTCGTCGTTGCCGGGCACGCGATCCTGCAAGATCAGGTCGTCGGTGTAGCCGCTGGCATACGAATCGCGAATGACCTGTTCCAGCTCGGCGCGGTCGGCAATCTCATAGGCCTTCTTCTGGCCCTCGAACTCATGCTGCCACCACATGATGCCGTCAGAAGGCTTCAGAATCATCGGGTAAGGAAAATCGATCTGGTCGAGCACTTCGGCAGGCGCCTCACCCTGGACATTGAGCATCGCCTTGGTAAAGGTAAACGTGTGCGGATAGGGCACGCCATGCTTCTCGCACAGCTCGTAGAAGATCTCCTTCTTCTGGCACTGCTCGAGCATGCTGTAGGGCGCGTAGGGAGCGACGATGTTATCCGCCAGCTCATGAGCATCCTTGGCTTGAGCCACGAGAGCGACATAGTTGTCGCCACAGCCCACAAGGACAATAGTCTTGTCGGCATGCGATTGGGCAATGCCGTTGACGGTTTTGAGCATCACGGGCATGGTGTCGATATCCACGTTGGGCGTGTAGTCGATAATCTGGCTGCGGTACGCGGGACCCGTCTGATACTTGCCAAAGACCAGACTCTTGACCTGGTACTCCTCGTAGAAGGCGCGCGCCACCGAATAGGCGTTGATGTCGCCACCAAGCAGCACGGGAATGAACTCGCGCTCTGTAAATTGCAATGCCATGGAAACTTCCTATCATGAACTGCCCACACAACGGGCGGTCTTTGCGCAACTGATTTATTCTAGCGTGCCAAGCCGCCGGCGCCCAAAGCTCCACCGTATCTATGGCAATCGACGTAATCGTCCAGCACGAAGACGGCGCCCACCGTTGTATGACAATGGGCAATGAACCTACCGTTGTTGTAGGATTCAGCGTATTGACATCTTCGAGCGAAAGGCGCACACGTGCCCCAAGACCATCCGACCGATAATCCCATCCTCAATGCCGCGAGGCGCGAGCTGGCGGAACGTGCGAAAGCGACCGCTCCCCTGTGCACGGCAAACGACGCCTACAACGGACCCGCCCGCATCGTCTCGATCAACACGTCGGCACACAAGGGCACGCGCAAGTCGCCCGTCGCCGATGGACACGACACCGTTATAGAGCAATTTGGCCTCGCCTCCGACGCACACGCCGGGCATTGGCACCGTCAGGTTTCCTTTTTGGCCGCAGAGTCCATCCAGACGGCGCAGGCCCGCGGACTCGATGTGCGCAAGGGTGACTTTGGAGAGAACTTCACAACCCGGGGCATCAACCTGCTCTCGCTCCCCTTGGGCACGCAGCTCAAGCTTGGCAGCGAGGTGCTTGTCGAAATCAGCCAAATCGGCAAGGTCTGCCACACACGCTGCGCCATCTACTATCTCGCCGGCGACTGCATCTTTCCCCACGAGGGCGTTTTCGGCGTGGTACTAAAGGGCGGAGAGGTCCATACCGGCGACGATATCCAGGTAGTCAAGCTCGGCGACGGCACCTGTTCGTTCACCCCCGCCGAGGCCCTCGAAGAGATTGAGCAGGCTCGCCAGAAGGGCACGCTGTAGTTATAAAACCCCACGTTGAGATGGCTTTTACAGCCCAAAACCCCTCTCAAACAGGGCTCTGTAACGTTAAAGTTGAACTCTATGGTTTCTCAACAATTCATCATAACTGCAGGTCAAAGCCAAAGCCTCAAGTTCAACTTGACCCTTTGGAACCTTTAAGGTTCAAGTTGAGGTCGAAAGCAGTAGTAGAATACCGTTCGAACCATAACCTACGATTGATTGCAGAGGGACTGGATGCAGCATTCGAATCATCGCACCGCAGCGCTCATTGCGTCGAAGCCGGCTCGTATCATCACGAGCGCCGCGCTCGCCGTTGCGCTGACGGCCACGCCGATGCTCTCCCCCGTTGCGGCGTATGCCGCCTCGCAGGCAACGCAGGACCAGCTTTCCGCAGCCCAGCAGAAGATCGAAGCCGCCACGAGCGCCTACAACGACGCCCGCACCAAACTCGATGACCTGCAAAAGCAGATTGACTCCAATGAGGCAAGCATCGAGGAAATCGAGGCTAAGCTTCCCGAGCAGCAGGCCAAGGCAAGCTCCGCCATGCGCGATCTGTACAAGTATCAGAAGGGCACCAATCCCATCGTGAGCTTCCTGGTCAACGCGCAGAGCCTGGGTGAGTTCATCACGACCTGCAAATACACCAACCAGATCACGAGCTCGAGCGTCGACGAGATCGAAGAGCTCAATAACATGCAAACCGAACTCGAGCAGAACAAGGCCGAGCTCCAGCAGGCCAAGTCTCAGCTTGAGGCAGAGCAGAAAAACGCCGAGGACGCGCTGGCGCAGGCCCAGCAGCTCCGCAGCGAGGCGCAGGCAAAAGCCGAGCAGGAAAATGCCGCCGAGCTTGCCAAGCTTGAGGCCGATAAGGCCGCTGCCGCCGAGAAGCTCTCGGGCGAGGGCGTAAGCGGCAGCAATTCCAGCAGCCAGGCCACCAACACCAACACCACCATCGACACCACAGTGAACAACGCCAATACCGGTAGCTCCGATTACGATTCGTTCATTAATGAGTGGACGAGCCGCATCGACAATTATCTCGCCGGCTCCCCCATGGCAGGCCAGGGCTATAACTTTGCCGTCGCCGCTTGGAATACCGGTGTCGATCCCCGTTGGTCCCCCGCCATCGCCTGCATCGAGAGCACCAAGGGCGCTTATTGCGCCAATTCTTACAACGCCTGGGGCTGGAGTGCACGTGGCGGCGGTTGGCGCAGCTTTGGCAGCTGGAGCGAGGGCATCTCCGCTCACGTTGCCTATCTGGGCGCCAACTACGGCTCCACCCTTACCCCGGCTGCGGCCAAAAAGTACTGCCCGCCCACGTGGCAGGACTGGTACAACAAAGTCGCCGCTCAGATGAACCGCATCTAAGTGCAACTGCAAAGGGCCCCAATAGGGCCCTTTTCTTTTAGGTGGCGGAGGTATCGACGACGCCGGTCGCATTGGCAACCGCGACTATGACAATCATGCATAGGAGCAGCACACCCAATGCCTTGAGCCAGAGTTTCGCGAGTTTCTTGCCGCGATAGCTGTCGAGCAGTGCGAATCGCCGACGAAGACGGCGCTTATCGAGCAGTGCGAAATGCATAAGCACCATAAGGCCATCGACAAAGAAAAAATACTCGATTATGAGAAGCCACGTCGGGTAGCTTTGGTTTGCTCCGGTGGGGTGAAAGACGGCAAAGTGACTTCCGGCAAAGAACACAAGCAGCGAGAAGCAGACGAGCGTATTCCAAATGCGGCCCAGAGACTCCGGAACGCGAGAGAGCAGGCCGCATGCAGCGGAGGCGGCAGGGCCAGGAGGCCCTGCGGGGTTCTGGAGCCCTTGGGGCGTCAACACCGTCTCCGAGGCCGGAGTTCGGACAGGCGGCGCAGGAGGCCGCACGGGGCGACTCAGATCGTATGCCGCGCGCGTCGCCCGTCCCAACGCTTCCGCACTCGCAAAACGCTTGGCCGGGTCGAGCGCCATCGACATGCAGACGGCATCGGCAAGTGGAGTGGGAATGCCGCGCGCCTCGCATTGCTCGCGCATGTCGAGCCCTGGCTTAGGGTCGACTCCCGTCAAGCAGAAGAACAACAGGGCGCCAAGTGCGTAGACGTCGCTTCGCACGCTCGTCTGCCCAAACCCATACTGCTCGGGCGGCGCATAGGGTCGCGTGCCAAACTTGACGGTGTCGGCATCGGCGCCATCGTGCCATACGCGCGCGATCCCCAGGTCGATAATCACCAGCGATGAAAACGCCAGGCCGTCATCAGGCGTATAGTTGGCACCTGTCACGATGATATTCGACGGCTTGAGGTCACGATGGATCACCGGCGCCGACGTCTCCCCCGCCATTGCAAAACCGGCATGGAGCTCGCCCACGGCGTCGCAAAGGACAGGATACAATTCACGCGCATAATCGGGGGTGGCTCCCAGACGGTCCACCAGCGCCCCGAGCGTCTCCCCTTCGATGTATTCCATAACCACGTTGAGCTCGTCGCCCACACGACGACAATCGACGATTCTGGGCAGGTGCTCAAAACGCCTGCCTGCCCGCTGAACGGCAAACAGACGCTCGTATGCCCCGCCGATTTGAGCCGAAGCATCGATGCGTTTACGGACAAAGGGGCCGAGCGAGCCACCGCCGGTTCCTTCAAAGTACACGAGCTCGGTTGTTTCAACGGTCGAGCGCTTAAGTACACGCTCCACGCGATAGCTGTCGTCGCAATCGAGCGACGCCAGGTGCTCGGCAAGCGCTGCGGTCAGCTCGTCATCGGAATATGTTGGGGTCTGAGTATCCATAGCCTCCATCATAGCGCAGGGCGCAGACACCCCATGGCATCCGCGCCCCGTTCGTTTGCATCGTTGTTCGGCAGCTCCGCCGGCTCAGATATCAGCCGCTAACTCACCGTCTCCTCGCCAAAGCGATACAGCTCCTCGTTGACCTTTTGGAGGCTGCACCCGCGATCGATGCAAAAGATGATAATCGCATCGCGGCGGTCCTTGCAGTTAAGGACGCTTACCCCGGCAGCCGTCAGCGCACAGTTAGTCTCTTTGAGCGTCAGCGCCATCGCAAAGGCAATCTGCAGCACCTTATTGCGGCTCGGATGCCGCGCACCGGTAAAAATCTGATAGCCAAAGGTCTCATTGAGATCGGCCATACGAACCACGCGCGAGCGCTCCAAGCCCTTTTCCTGCAGTAGCTGCTTCAGGTAGTTCGAAAGCGACGGGGCGGCAAAGTCGTGTTCTTTGATATAGCCATCGATGTTTGGCGCGTCGAGAAGCTCATTGAGTAACTCGTCAGTCAGCTTTTTATCGGGCATACGACTTCACCTCCCATACGGCGCAACGGTAGCGACATGCTAGGCCAACACCCAGCTTGCAGTGGCAGACTTATCAAACATGTTGGCAAAATACAGTGCCTTCTTGATATCGCCATCAAAGTAGATATTGCCCGCCACAGAGCCACCAGCGGCAAGGGTACCAGACTGCAGCTCATCGGAGCCCTCGCTGTAGTAACCCTGATTCTGCTGAGCGCCGTTGGCGTCCTCGCCCTTCCAGTCGTAGATGTTGTAATCTGCGCCCTCATCACCATTGTTGACGTACGTGACGTGAATGCCCGTCATGGTCGAACCGTCATAATTTGTGAGGCCGGGCTGGACGGAATCGACAACGACGGAAAGACCGGCAGCCGTGGTCACCGTCGCACCAACCGCCAGGTCAGTCGTAGACTGCTCTTCCTTCTTCGCCTCTTCCTTCTTGTCGCCATCGCCAGCGTCCTCGGTGACGGTCGCCTTATCGCTACCACAACCGGTAAGAAGACCGGCAGTCCCCAAGGCGACGGTGGCGAATGCGCCCAGTGCAGCGCGACGGCTCAGCAGCACTTCGTTTTCGAGCTTTTTCATCATGCATCCTTCCTACGATCCGGCTACCGTGCCGGCACACAGCAAATCGTAGGAAGGATTGAACTTGAATTCATTAGCTGAGAGCTAAGGCTGCGGTAAACGGCCAATGCAGTTATCCAAACGTTGAGCAAACGCACTTTGCGCAACCGTCTGCTGGCAGCGCATCAACCCACCGTGACGGATTCCCCGGTAAAAGCACTGATCATCAACAGGACAAAGAACACCAGGTAGCTGACACTCAGCGAGTACGCAATAATCAGGAAGACGACCCAGCCGACATTGGTTTTACCGTCGGCACGGCGTTGCTCGCGATTACGGCAAAGCCAAATCGTCACGCCAATGGCCACAATCAGCAACACGAGTGCCGCTGCTGCCAACCCGGCAAGCGCAAACATCACGCCAATGCCCACAGCGATGACCGGAAGCAGCAGCAAACCGCACCCGCATCCACCCGGACTATATACGGCAGACTGTCGGCGTCGCCTCATCGCCGCGCCACCCCCATCATCTTTGAGCACTACAGTGCGATAGCCTGCTGAACAGGAACGATCTTGTCGAGTTCCGGTTCGATCCGCCTTTTCTCGGCCTCAAGGTCAAACGCCACCTGAGCGCGCAGCCAATAACCATCCGTCAGGCCAAAATAACGGCAAAGACGGAGGTCGGTGTCGGCCGTCACGCGACGTTTTCCCAAGACAATCTGCCCGATACGCTGAGCCGGAATCCCAGTCTCTTTCGCAAGGCGATATTGAGAAATGCCCATGGGAACAAGAAACTCCTCTTTGAGAAGCTCACCAGGAGTCACCGGCGACAGCAAATCGGCCGAAGTCTCATCACTTGTGATAATCGACGATTTCGACATTCCAAGCCATCTCCTGTCTCCACTCAAAACAGACCCGATAGCGCTCGTTAACACGGATGCTATATTGACCGGCACGATCGCCCTTCAAAGCTTCCAGGCGGTTGCCCGGTGGAACGCGAAGATCATCAAGCGAAGCACAAACCTGCAGTTGGCGAATCTTCCTCAACGCAACACGCTCAAAGGGCACGAACCTCCTGACCCGCACACCCATGGCAAAGCGTTCGGTATCCTCATCTTTATACGATGCAATCATAGTATCGCCTTACGTTAGTAACGTCAAACGTTTCTATAGACTTACATCTCTATTATATCGTACGTTTGTTCGTGTTTTCTAGAACAAATAGTCCTTTGCGCCTTAGTCAAGCAAAAGCAATCGTTTGTAGACATCGAGGCCTTTGAGAAGGATTTCCTCGTCGAAGAGCATGCTATCGGTATGCAGAGCGCTTGTGGCATAGGCGGGACAGCCATCCGAATCACTCGGGTTGTCTTGGTCCTCTGGCATACCCGTGCCCAGCAGGAAAAACACGCCCGGCAGATGGCGTTGATAGAACGCGAAATCCTCGGCGATCAGCAGCGGTTCCTCCACAAGCTGCAGCCCGGGCAAGGCAGGCGCGACGCTGGCAAACAACTCGGGGTCGTTGTCGACCGGCGGATAGCCCTCGGCAAAGTCGAGATCATACGTGCAGCCCGTTGCGGCACAGGCATCGTCCAGCACGCGGCGCACGCCTTCGCGCGCCCGGTCGAACATGTCGTCCGTAAACACACGCAGGCTTCCGGCCACATGGGCCTCCCCCGCCACCGCGTTGCAAACCGTACCGGCCTGCAGCAGACCAAACTTACCGATACAGGGCTCGTCGGTGCCCAGCTCGTCCATCAGTTCGCGCTCGGCAACCAAGAACTTGGCAGCCGCCAGCGCCGCATCGTGCGACTCCTCGACCGGAACGCCATAGGTCTTAGCGATATGGGTGCTCGTCCCGTGAATATGAATGTGTGTCTCACTCGAACGCGCCAGCAGCGGACCGGAACAACTCGCCAACGTGCCGGCAGGCAGATCGGGCCACACATGGAAGCCAAAAATGCGGTCAGCCCCATAGCGCTCGAACACACCGCTCTCGCATACCGTCTTGGCACCACCGGTCGTTTCCTCGGCCGGCTGGAACACAAAGAGAACGTTGCGCCTAATGGCGCCCGGCTGCTCGCGAATCGTACGGTCGACATACGTCGCGGCGGCAAGTGCCATGGCCATGTGTCCGTCATGTCCGCAAGCGTGCATCTTGCCGGGATGGATCGAGGCAAAGGCCGCTCCCGTCGCCTCCGCGATGGGCAGCGCATCCATATCGGCGCGAATCGCCGTGGCACGCGCGGCACCAACGCCAGCGTCGAAGAAAGCGCAGACGCAGCTGGGACACGGATGGGTCACCTCGCAAGCGAGCGGCGCCAACACGCCCTCGATATAGGCGATAGTCTGCGGAAGATCGAAATCGAGCTCCGGAATGCGATGGAGATCGCGGCGATAGCGACGGAGTTCTTGGAGCTCGGTCATAGAGAATCCCTTCGTGAGGCACATCTGTTGCAACTTATTGTGATACAGGATTGTGGCACACATGTTTCCAGCATATTGCTGCATTTTTTAAACGTTATATACGAATACTCTTGTTTGGTAAAGTGCAACGTGATAGGGTCTTTACCACTTGATAGAGGCGCGGGCACGAAGAGCCGCGGGCGAGCCGGCAGGCTTTGACCCCGTGGGGAGGCGAAACCCGCCGAACTGGGTTTTTCGGGCACGAACAACCTGGTGGGCCTGTGGGAAACACCCACAGGACTGTCTGCAGCAATGCGGGAGCGCTATCCGGACATTGGGTCTACGCTATGCGGATTCGATGCGCAGATGGCGCCGTCTGGATAGCGAGGTTTACGGGACATGGCATTGACCCCCAACGAGGCATATGCGGCCAAGCAGCCGTTTGTGGACAAGGAGACACTCGAGCATATCGTCGAGCAGTTCCCCACGCCGTTTCATCTATACGACGAGGCGGGCATCCGCCGCAACATGCAAGAAGTGCGCGACGCCTTTGCATGGAACCCGGGCTTTAAGGAATACTTTGCCGTCAAGGCCAACCCCAACCCGGCGCTCATCTCCATTCTCAACGAATACGGCTGCGGCTGCGATTGCTCGAGCTATACCGAGCTCATGATCGCCCGCTCACTGGGTATCACGGGACACGACATCATGTTCTCGTCCAACGACACACCGGCTGCCGACTTTGAGCTCGCCGACAAGCTGGGTGCCATCGTCAACTTTGACGACATCAGCCACATCGGGTTCTTTGAGCGCGTTGCGGGGCCCATCCCCAAGACGGTCAGCTGCCGCTTTAATCCAGGCGGCCTGTTCCAGCTCTCCAACGGCATCATGGACAACCCGGGCGACTCCAAATATGGCATGACCACCGAGCAGCTCTTCGAGGCCTTCCGCATGCTCAAGGCCAAGGGCGCCGAGGACTTTGGCATCCACGCATTCCTTGCCAGCAACACCGTCACCAACGACTACTACCCCAAGCTCGCGCGCATCCTCTTTGAGCTTGCCGTACGCCTGGAGCGCGAGACCGGCGCACACGTCGCCTTCATCAATCTGTCCGGCGGCGTCGGCATCCCCTACCTGCCCGAGCAGCAGGCCAACGACATTCGCACCATCGGCGAGGGAGTACACGCGGCATACGACGAGATCCTGGTTCCCGCCGGCATGGGCGATGTGGCCATCTGCACTGAGATGGGCCGCTTTATGATGGGCCCCTACGGCTGCCTGGTCACCAAGGCTATCCACGAGAAGCAGATCTACAAGGACTATATCGGCGTCGATGCAAGCGCCGTCGATTTGATTCGCCCTGCCATGTATGGCGCCTACCACCACATTACGGTGATGGGTCAGCCGGGCGGCGCCGACAAGGCCACAGCGCCCGTCACGAACACCTATGACATCACGGGCAACCTATGCGAGAACAACGACAAGTTCGCTATCGATCGCGAGCTGCCGCATATCGACATGGGTGACCTGCTTGTAATCCACGATACCGGTGCGCATGGCTACTCCATGGGCTACAACTACAACGGCCGCCTGCGCTCCGCCGAGGTCCTGCTGCGCCCCGATGGCTCGGCAGACCTCATTCGCCGCGCCGAGCGCCCGGGCGATTACTTTGCCACGCTCGACGTG
This sequence comes from uncultured Collinsella sp., assembly GCA_902482615.1. Lineage (GTDB taxonomy): Bacteria > Actinomycetota > Coriobacteriia > Coriobacteriales > Coriobacteriaceae > Collinsella. The sequence continues at coordinate 12,033 of CABTAA010000005.1, read as the reverse complement.
CTGCCGTGCGGCCGCGAGCTGCTGGCCAAATCGCGCGCCGAAAGCGCCCGCCGTCGCGCTCAGGACGAGCGCCTAGCAGTCGCCGCCCAATGGAACAAACGCATCCAGATCGCGGACGCGAAGGAGAAGAACATGGACATCCGCAATCTTGAGGGCTCAATCGTCGCCCTTGTTACGCCGTTTAAAAAGGACGGCAGTGTCGACTTTGACGCACTCGGGCGCCTTATCGATTTCCACCTGCAAAACGGCACCGACGCCATCCTCACCCTGGGTACCACCGGAGAGAGTGCCACGATGACCGACGACGAGGACAACTCCGTTGTCGCCGCAGTGGTCAAGCATGTTGCAGGACGCGTCCCCGTCATCGCCGGCTCGGGCTCTAACTCCACGCAGACCATGCTCACCAAGTCGCTCACTTACCAAGGCCTGGGCGCCGATGGTCTGCTGCTCATTACCCCCTACTACAACAAGTCTAACGAAGAGGGCATCTACCAGCACTTTAAGACCGTGGCCGACGCCGTGGACATCCCCTGCATTCTGTACAACATCCCCGGCCGCTGTGGCTGCGGCATCAGCGAGCGCAACGTAGAGCGCCTGGCCGCGCACCCCAACATCATGGGTATTAAGGAGGCCTCGGGCAACGTCGCCTACGCGGCCAAGATCGCCCACCTGCTGTCAGACGACTTCCGCATGTACTCGGGCGAGGACGCGCTTACCGTGCCGCTCATGAGCCTGGGCGCCTCGGGCACCATCAGCGTGTGGGCAGACGTGCAGCCGCAGCTCGTGCATGACATGTGCCGCGCCTATTTGGACGGTGACGTGGCGCGTGCCCGCGATATCCAAATTGCCGGCCAGCCGCTCATCAATGCCCTCTTTAGTGAGGTCAACCCCATCCCCGTCAAAGAGGCGCTCGCCCAGATGGGTATGATCGAGGCAAACTACCGCATGCCGCTGTGCCCCATGGCAGACGACACGCGCTCTGCACTTACCGATGCTCTGAAGGGGGCTGGTCTGCTTGATTAAGACCGTCATTATGGGAACGGGCCGCATGGGCTCGCTCATCCGCACCACCGCCGAGGGCGTTGTCGACGCCGCCGGTCAACCCGTTTTTGATATCGTGGCCCAGATTGGCTTCGATTTGAGCAAGCTCGAGAACGCACCGGCTGCCGATGTGATTATCGACTTCTCGAACGTCGTGACCTTCGATGCCGTCGTCGCCTATGTCGAGCGCACGGGCGCGGCGTTGGTCTCGGGCACCACAGGCTACACCCCCGAGCAGATGGACCGTCTGCGTGAGCTGGGCCAGAACACCCGCGTTATGCACTCGGGCAATTACTCCATCGGCATCGCAGCCCTGCGCCATCTGGTGGCCCAGGCCACGCGCGAGTTGCCCGGCTTTGACTGCGAAATCGTCGAGACGCACCATAACCAAAAGGTCGACGCCCCCAGCGGTACCGCCAAGCTGCTGCTCGACGCCGTCGTCGAAGCTGAGCCCGAGGCAGGCTACCACCCCGTCTACGGACGCGAAGGCATGTGCGGCGCGCGCGATCCCAAGGAGATCGGCATGCACTCGCTGCGCGGTGGCACTGTCGCCGGCGTCCACGAAGTGAGTTTCTTTGGCCAGGACGAGGAGGTCACGCTCACCCACCGCGCCACGAGCCGTCAGATCTTCGTCAACGGCGCCCTGGCCGCCGCCCAGAAGCTCGTCACCCGCGAACCCGGCTTCTATACGTTCGACCAGGTCATGTTTGCCTAACCAGGTATCAACCGAATCCACCCAAAGGAGAGATAGCAAATGAGCAACGCAGCCGAGATGGATGCCCAGGAGATTATCAACTACATCGCCACCGCGCCCAAAAAGACACCTGTCAAGCTGTACGTGCGTGAGAAGCCCGGCATGAAGGTTGCCTGGGGCGACGCACATGTCTACGGCGGCCGTCGCGGCAAGACCGTCTTTGGCGACTGGGATGAGCTCAAGGCCATCCTCGATGCCAATGCCGACTCCATCGACTACTACGATGTCGAGAATGACTGCCGCAACTCTGCCGTGCCCATGCTCGACCTTAAGGGCATCAACGCCCGCATCGAGCCGGGCGCGATCATCCGTGACCGCGTCGAGATCTGCGATCGCGCCGTCATCATGATGGGCGCCATCATCAACATCGGCTCCGTCATTGGCGAAGGCTCCATGATTGATATGGGCGCCGTGCTGGGCGGCCGCGCCACCGTGGGCAAGAACTGCCACATCGGCGCCGGCACCGTGCGGGCAGGCGTTGTGGAGCCCGCCAGCGCCACGCCCGTCATCATCGAGGACGATGTCATGATCGGCGCCAACGCCGTGGTCCTGGAGGGCGTGCACGTAGGCAAGGGCGCTGTCGTTGCCGCCGGCGCCGTGTGCGTCGAGGACGTCCCCGCCGGCGCCGTCGTGGCCGGTGTCCCCGCCCGCGTCATCAAGATGCGCGATGAGAAGACCGACAGCAAGACCGGCTTGGAAGAGGGCTTACGTCAACTTTAATAGTTACGCGGTTTTGACAAACCGCGTTTTCGCTGACGTATGCCCAACCTGCGGCGCAATGTCAGCAACCAAGCCGAAAACAAAAAAGGCCGAAACCCCATCCAGGGCTCCGGCCTTTGCTTTCCCGCTGTAGGCGTAACACAACTTATCGATTCTCGATGCTGCCGATGTTTTTGAGCTCGATGGAGATGAGGCCGTTGGGCTCGTTGACGAACTCAATGTACTCGGAGTTCGAACCCATCTCGGCCGGGAAGCTGATCTCGATACCCGTGTCGGTACGAATCTTGTGATTGCGCACGGCCGCGCGCTCGACCTGCTTGCGCTCCACGGGCACACGCTCAGGCACCTTCTCCTCGGTCAGTGCCGCGCGCACGCTCTCCTTGATGACCGGCTCGTCCTCAAAGACCTCATCGACGATATCCCAAGGGGGCAGTTCCTCGTCATCCTCAACTTTCTCGGCAACAGCAGCCTTAACCTTGGCGAGTGCTACAGCCGTGTTGGCGCCGTGCTCTTCAGCGACCTCCTCGACCACGCGCGTCACCGTGTCGATGACCTCCTTACCCGAAACGCCCGTGTCGCACTGCAGCAGGCCATCGGGGATAAGCATACGGTCCTCGCCGGCAATCTTGCGTTTCTTATCCACATAGCCGATCTCCATGGTGCTTGCACGCACGATTGCATAGCTCGGCACCTTTTGCGAGGGGCTCGGCAGAATGGCGTAGTGGCGCGCGATGTCGTTGCGCACCTCCCCCTCCTCGCGGCCCACTTCGTGCATAAAAGCCTGCTTGGAGCCCAGCAGCATCACGGCAAACCAGCGGGCATCCTCATCGTCGTCAAAGTCCGCCACAAGCACGTCGGTGGACTCGGCTTTCTCAGCCTTGGTGAGTTCGGAAGAGATAAACTCCGCAATCTGCTGCGACAGGTCCACGAACTCGCGCTCGCCAAAGAAATAGCCCTTGAGCTCGCCGCCAAACGCAGAGTTCTCGGCAAACGTGGCACGTTTATTGTCGGCCGAGGTACGCGCGCGGCGCAGATGCGTGGTCACGAAGTTGCGCACGGTGCGGCTCTCGATATCGAGCTCGCGCTGGCTCATAACATTGACGGCGGAGTCAAAGTCCAGGATATGCAGAATCGCGTGATTGATTTTCATATACGGCATTCCGTTCTAGATCGATTTCGGCACGAACCAGTATAGCGGTCAAGCCCGCCCCAAGCGTATCGAAGATTGGTGCAAACAAACCTGTCCCTAATGCATAAAAAGGCGCCCGGGTCACATGGACCCGGGCGCCTTCATTGTAGCCTGTTGCTTAAACGAACCGAATTTAGCAGGAGAAATCGACGCTGTCGATGATGTCCTTGAGGGCCTTGGCGGAGACGGTGAGCTCATGCTGCTCGTCATCGTTCAGCGGCACGGGGACGCGGCAGACAACGCCGTCGCGGCCAACGACGGTCGGCATGGAGATGGCAAGATCGGACAGGCCATACTCGCCCACCATGAGCGAGGAGACAGGCAGAACGGTCTGCTCATCGCGCATAACGGCGGTGCAGATGCGCTTGACGGCCATGGCGACGCCATAGTAGGTGGCATGCTTCTTCTCGATGATGGTGTAGGCGGAGTTCTTGACGTCCTCAGCGATGCGCTTCTCGGCAGCCTCATGCTCCAGGTGGCCGTGAAGCTCACAGAAGGTGTTCAGCGGAACGCCGGCAACCTGAGCGCTGGACCAAGCGACAAACTCGGAGTCACCGTGCTCGCCCATGACATAGGCCTGGACATCGCGCGGGTCAACCTCGACGTGGGCACCAAGCATCTGCTGCAGGCGGCCGGTGTCGAGCACGGTGCCGGAACCGATGACGTGGCCCTCGGGCAGGCCGGACATCTTGATGGCGGCGTAGGTCAGAACATCGACCGGGTTGGAGACGATTAGCAGAATGCCGTCGAAGCCGGACTTCTTAATCTCGGGAATAATGGACTTGAAGATGCTGACGTTCTTGTTGACCAGGTCCAGGCGGGTCTCACCGGGCTTCTGGGCAGCGCCAGCAGTGACGACGATCATGGCGGCGTCGGCGACATCGGAATAATCGCCGGCGTAGATCTTCATCGGCTCGGCAAACGTCATGCCGTGCGCGATATCCAGGGCCTCACCCTCGGCACGGTTCTTGTCCACGTCGATGAGGACCATCTCGGAGAACAGACCACTCTGCATCAGTGCGAACGCCGAAGACGAACCGACGAAACCGCAGCCGACAATAGCGACCTTCTTCTCGTTAACCATTAGAAACTCCCATCTCTCTCCACAAACAAGCCGCCCGGGAACGACCCGAGCGGCTTGCCGTAATCCCAATACATCCAATCGGGACTTTGATTATGCTCCTATTCGCAGCCAAAAATCGACCGTTTACCGAAATTGTTTGCAGAATTCGTAAAATAACTGCACGAAATCGGTTTCGAGCTATTGACGAGTCGAAACAGGTCTCTAATACAGGCCCGCCTCGCGAATGGCCTCGACAGCCAAAGCGATCTGGTCGGGCGGTAAGACCAGTGCCATACGCACGTGCCCCTCGCCCGAAGGGCCAAAGCTCGCGCCCGGCGTCACCACAACGCCGGCCTTCTCCATAAGCTCCTCGCAAAACGCCATAGAATCGGTGCGACCACCGGGAAGCTTGGCCCACACAAACATAGAGCCATGCGCATTGGGACGCTCCCAGCCCAGGCCCTCAAGACCGTCGCACAGGGCATCGCGGCGCTCCTGGTACTTCAGACGCTGCGCCTCGACCTCATCGCGCGGACCGTTCAGGCAGGCGACGGCAGCCTTCTGGATCGGGAAGAACATACCGAAGTCGATCTGGCCGCGCAGCTTGGCAAAGGCAGAGACCACGTCCTCGCGGCCGACCAAAAAGCCGATGCGGGCACCGGTGACGTTAAACGACTTGGAAAGCGAGAAGAACTCCACGCCCACCTCAAGCGCACCGGGATACTGCAAGAAGCTGCCGCCGGGCTCGCCGTCGAACACGATGTCGGAGTACGCGTTGTCATGAACGATCAACAGATCATGCTCGCGGGCAAAGGCGATAATCTCCTCGTAGACCTCGGGCGTGCCCACCGAGCCGACCGGGTTCGCGGGCAGCGACACGATCATATACTTGGCACGATCGGCCACCTCGGGATCGATACCCGCCACATAGGGCAGGTAATTGTGCTCGGCAACCAGCGGATAGTATTCGAGCTTGGCATCGGCGATCTTGGCACCCGCCTCAAAGACCGGGTAGCACGGATCGGGAACCAGAATGGTGTCACCCGGATCGAGCAGGGCCAGGCCCAAATGGCCCACGCCCTCCTGCGTGCCGTTGCACGACTGCACCATAGACGGCGTAATGCCCGAAACGCCAAAGCGACGCTCATAGTAATCGCACACGGCTTGCTTGAGTTCGGGCAGGTCGCGCAGGGCATACTTCCACATCTCGGGATCTTGGGCTGCCTGCGTGAGCGCCTCGACCACGTGGTCGTACGGCTTAAAGTCGGGCGTGCCCACGCTCATGTTGTAAATGGTCTTGCCCTGAGCCTTCAGCGCGAGAAGCTTGTTGTTGAGCGAGGCGAAGACCTCCGCGCCAAAGCGGTCGAGACGCTGCGATGCCTGCATGGTGCCACCTTTCGATATGAAAAACGCGGCGCTCCGACAAGAGCGCCGCGCGATACGGGCCATCAGATTGCAAAAGTGTAACGCTTGCAACCCCCGTATTGGTTCAATTTAGCCAACCTTAGTCAACTGGATTGAGCGCGTCGATCTGCGCAAGCCACAGACGCGAGCTAGCGTCACTCGGCATACGCCAATCGCCGCGCGGGCTGAGCGTCACCGAGCCCACCTTGGGACCATCGGGCAGGCAGCTGCGCTTAAACTGCTGGGCAAAGAAGCGACGGTAGAACGTACGTAGCCACGTGTGGACGGTCTTGGCGTCGTAGACGCCCTCGAAGCTCTTGAGCGCCATGCGGTAGATCTTGCCCGGCTCAAAGCCAAAACGCAGCAGGTAGTAGAGGAAGTAGTCGTGCAACTCGTACGGGCCCACCAAATCCTCGGTCTTCTGCGCAATCTCGCCGTCGCCCGTGGGCGGCAGAAGCTCGGGGGACACCGGCGTATCGAGGATATCGAGCAAGACCTCGGCAATGCGCCCGCCAAAGACATCGGCGGCATAGCGTACCAGATGGCGCACAAGCGTCTTGGGCACGCTCGCGTTGACGGCGTACATGCTCATGTGGTCGCCGTTATAGGTAGCCCAGCCGAGCGCCAGCTCCGACAGGTCGCCCGTGCCAATGACAAAACCGCCAGCCTGGTTGGCCAGATCCATCAGAATCTGCGTACGCTCGCGCGCCTGGCTGTTCTCGTAGGTCACGTCCTGCACGGCCGGATCATGCTCAATGTCCTTGAAGTGCTGCTCCACAGCCGCATGGATCGAAACCTCGCGGAAGCTCACACCCAGGTCGCGAGCGAGCGACTCGGCATTCGACTTGGTGCGATGCGTCGTGCCGAAGCCGGGCATGGACACGGCTGTGATACCAGTGCGCGGCAGGCCCAAGGCGTCGAACGCACGCACGGTCACGAGGAGCGCCAGCGTGGAATCGAGGCCGCCCGAAAGGCCGATGACGGCCGCCTTGGTGCCCGTATGGGCAAGGCGGGTCTTGAGGCCCGCGGTCTGCAGGTCGAGGATGGTCTCGCAGCGCTCAGCCAGGTCACCATGGTCGGCAGGCACGAAGGGCGCGCGGGGGAAGACACGGTCGATGTCGAGCGCATCGCGCAGGACAGGCTCTTCGGCGAGCGAGCCCTCAAACGAGAACTCGACGGTCACGGCCTCCAGCGCATCGTCCGAGCGCGTCCATGTCGTCGAGCGACGGCGCTCGGCAACCAGGCGGTCAAGGTCAACGTCGGCGATGGCCATATCGCAGGTAAGCAGTTTGGTGGCGGCGAGCTCGGAGCCATTTTCGTAGATAAGGTTCTCGCCCGCAAAGACCATGTCGGTCGTGGACTCGCCCTCGCTCGCGTCCGCGTAGGCATAGGCGCAGTACAGGCGCGCGCTCTGATTGGAGATAAGGCTGCGGCGGTAATCTGCCTTACCGATAATCTCGTCCGAGGCCGACGGGTTGAGAATCACCGTCGCACCGGCAAGCGCCATCTCGGTCGAAGGCGGCGCCGGCACCCACAGGTCCTCACAGACCTCAACGCCCAGCACCATATCCTCGGCACCCTCATCACAGCAACGGTAGATAAGCCCCGAGCCCAGCGGAACCGGACCCTGACCGGCAAATTCAACCCACACGGGATCCGCAGGCGCCGGAGCAAACCAGCGACGCTCATAGAACTCGCCATAGTTGGGCAGATACTTCTTGGCCGTGAGGCCCAAAAGCTCGCCCGCGCAGCACACGGCGGCGCAGTTGTAGATATTCTCGGCAACTGCAACGGGAAGACCAATGGTAAAGACAATCGGCAACTCACGAGTCTCGTCGAGGATATGCACCAGAGCAGCCTCGCAGGCATGCAGCAGCGTGCGGTTATGGAACAGATCGGCCGCGGTATAGCCAGTCAGATTAAGCTCGGGCAACACCAACGCGCGAACGCCACGCCCGGCAGCATCGCGAACAGCCGCCAGCGCAACCTCGGCATTGCCCTCGACATCGGCCACGCGAATCTGCGGCGACGCCGCCGCCACACGCAAAAAGCCATCAGACTGAGAAAGGTGAAGATTCATAAGAATGCTCCCGTGCGTAGACGCCATTCACAACAATTAGCAAGCCCTATTGTAGTTCAACCGCCGGGTGGAACCGCATCCCACCAACTTGGTGAGCAATTGATGAGTTGATGGTATCTGTTAAATGTCACGTACGATTCACATCTGGTGGGTACCCTGATGGCTACACGAAACGAAGCAGATTTACACCGGGAGGACCCCGTATGACAACCAAGTACACCGACGCGCCGCGCACGCGCGTCATGACGCCGGCATCGCTCAACAACGGCGTGCACGAGAACCATTCCATCGGACAGACCATGGCCATCGCGCCCAAAAAGGGCCTGTTCGATGACATTTCCATTCCCCAGATCATCGCCGGCGCCGCAGCTGCTGCCACGAGCGTCGCGCTTGCCTCCAAGATTGGTATCGCTGGTTCAGTAATTGGCGCCGCCGTGAGCTCGGTCATCACCGTTGTGTCCTCGCAGGTCTACCGCCACTTTATCTCTGCCAGCGCCGAAGCAATCAAGGGCACGCATGCCGCTGTCGACTACCCTGCCGGCGCCTATGAGCCCGTTGAGCCCAATGTCGAGGAGCACCTAGGTGGCGCCGCGACCACGCAGGAGATGCGCCAGGTTGCGGGACGCGCGACCACGGCGCGCGTCGCCCCCAACAGCCTGCGCGCCAAGGCGGCGGCAGAGCGCAGCCAGACGCAAAAGAAGGTCATCGTCTTCTCGATCGCCATCGCCATCGTCGCAGTCATCGCCTGCGCTGGCGCCATCCTTATCACCACTGCCGGTGAGGGTCTGGGCGAGCGTCCCGAGTCAATCCTTTCGTCGCGCACGATCGAGAGCGATGCAAATGGCAACACCCAGTCGCAAGATCAGCAGGCACAGGCGGACGGCACGCAAGACAGTTCTACCTCTGCCGATTCGTCCTCGAACACCCAAAACCAATCGCAGGGCACCGATTCCTCTACGGCCAACAGTGGCACGCCGTCCGACACGACCGACTCAAGCCAAACGACTGACGGTTCACAGCCGAACACGGGAGGCCAGACGAGCGACACCACGTCGGGAACGGGTGCAGCAGACAGTAGCAACACCAACAGCTCGAGCGGAACCGCGTCCGGCACGGCATCTGACAACTCGAGCCAAGGCACGGCATCGGACAACTAAGCACATTTGCCTCTCATAGATAACCGACCTATACAACGGGCGCGAATCGAAAGCGGTTCGCGCCCGTTTGCCTTGGGCGCCGCCATGGCGAACGCCATGCGATGGTAAGATGCTTTACATGTGTAAAGAGGAGATTTGCCATGAGCAAGACAATAGTTAGGCCCACGCTTTCGCTGGGCAACCACATCTATCTGTATCGCCTGCTGCGCGATGCGATTGGATGTGGCAAGCAAACGTTTATGACGCAGGTCGAGGAGGCGCTCGCCGCTGGCGACATGACCGCTTATGACCTGGGCTTCGAGTCCACGCGCGAGCTGCTCGAGGAGCTCGACGACTGCATTAAGCTGACCGTCTTTAAAGGCGGCCGCCTGTATGCCACGGTCATCGCCAACGAGGCCTGGGATGCTGCGCTTGCCAAGGGCGAGGACAAGCCCAAGACCGCCAAGGGCGCCAAGCAGTCCTACAAAAAGAAAAAGCGCGGTGAGAAGGACCTCAAGGCCGTGCGCCCCAAGCACGTTAAGCGTCCCGAGCCCGAAGCCATGGTTGAAGCCGCGCCGGAACCCGAGCCCGAGACAGAGATCGAAGTCGCTATTGAGGTAACGGCAGAAGCCGAAACCGAAATCGCCGCCACGACCGATCCCAAAGTCATATCCAAGCAGGAAGGCACTGTGGAGCTCAACGAAGCGCCCAAGTCGACAACCGAAGAAGCCGCTGACCAACCCGAGCCGTCTGCGTTCCAAAACAGCGATGTCTTTGGCGACGAGGCCGAGGACGATCAGTCCGACGAGCCCGCAGATCAAGACGCTACCGAGTCGGCGCCGGAGCCCGAGACGCCGCAGCCCGCCCTCTCGCTCACGGTCGTCTATGACCCCGAGAATGCCAATGCCGGCATCACCACCATGGCATCCACGCCCATCGAGGCAAAGTCGAGCGTCGAGAATGAGAGCGCGACGCAGGTTGAGGTTGAAACTGAAGCTGCAGACGCGCCCGTCACCGTGAAGCCCGCAGATTCCACGATCAAGCCGGAAGCGACGCCGGAGCCCGCACCCGTCATCGAATCCGTGCCCGCCTCTGCTTGCGGCCAAATTCCCGCACCGGCACCGGCTTCGGCACCCGCAGCGGCCCCAACCCCCGCACCCGTAGCGCCCGCCATCCCCGAGGACTTCCCCATCGATTTCGCAACCGAGGTCTTCTGCCCCGGCCCATTGCTACACCAGCTGTCGACCTATCTCCCCTATGGCGCTGACACGCTCGGCATCGTCGGCGAGTACTACTGGATCGCCCGCGAGCGCGGTACCATCGAGGCCGCGCGAAACCGCGCAAGCTTCCCCCTGCGCTACACGCAGGCCGGCGAGCGCCGCGAGGTTGCCGTGCGCATCCGCCGCAATACCACCGGTGGCCTCGGATCCACCTGGGCCATCGATAAAGTCGAAGAACCCGAGCAGTAACGACAAACGGCTCAAATCCAAATCAGGATTTGAGCCGTTTTTATTTGTTGATGTTGCGTAACCAACAGCGAGCGGGCCGCAAGTGCCCCAGGTTGCCGTGAAAGAGGAGCGACGCGTACTTCGGTACGCGAGCGACGGCTTGAACGGCAAGATGGGGTACTTGCGACCCGCGCAGCGTCGAGCAGTTACGCGGTTTGGAAAACCGCGTAACGATCTAGTCGCGCGTCAGCTTACGGTGAATACGATGCGGCTGGGCTGCGTCCTCGCCAAGGCGCTCGATGCGGTTGGCCTGATAGGCCTCGAAGTTGCCCTCAAACCAATACCAGTTGCCCGGATTCTCGTCGGTGCCCTCCCACGCCAGGATGTGCGTGGCGACGCGGTCCAGGAACATACGGTCGTGGCTAATGACCACCGAACAGCCCGGGAACTCGAGCAGCGCCGCCTCGAGCGAGGACAGCGTCTCGACGTCGAGGTCGTTCGTGGGCTCGTCAAGGAGCAGCAGGTTGCCGCCCTGCTTGAGCGTGAGCGCCAGGTTCAGACGGTTACGCTCGCCACCGGAGAGTACGCCAGCGCGCTTCTGCTGGTCCTGGCCCTTAAAGCCAAAGCTCGCCACATAAGCGCGGCTGGGGACCTCGGTCTCGCCCACCATCATGTGGTCCAGGCCATCCGAGACGACCTCCCACAGGTTCTTATCGGGGTCGATGCCGGAACGGTTCTGGTCGACGTAAGAAATCTTGACGGTCTCGCCCACCTCGAGCTCGCCCGAAGTAAGCGGCTCCAGACCCACAATCGTCTTGAACAGCGTGGTCTTACCGACACCGTTGGGGCCGATGACGCCCACGATGCCGTTGCGTGGCAAGGTGAACGAAAGGTCGTCGATGAGCACACGGCCATCGAACTCCTTGTGCAGGTGATGGGCCTCGAGCACCTTGTTGCCCAGACGCGGGCCCACAGGGATGCGGATGTCGGTCCAGTCGAGTTTCTGGCTTGCGCGGGCCTCGGCCTCCATCTCCTCATAGCGAGCCAGACGGGCCTTGTTCTTGGCCTGGCGGGCCTTGGGCGAGCTGCGTACCCACTCGAGCTCGGCCTCCATGCGCTTGGCGAGTTTGGCGTCGCGGTTGCCCTGCGCCTCGATACGGGCGGCCTTGGTCTCCAGCTACGTGGAGTAGTTGCCCTT
>CABTAA010000004.1 GCA_902482615.1 uncultured Collinsella sp. | reverse complement strand
GGCAGGGGGGCGAAGCCGGTGCGGATCCGCGCAGCGGATGCGCGGAATCCTATACGCCGCACCATTTGAGATTAAAGCTCCCGGCAACGGGGGCTTTTCTTTTACGTAAGCACTGCATGGATTCGAACCTCGGTCGAGGCGCGGGCGTGAAGCGGACGATTTCTTATCGACTCGTGTAAGATTCCGAGTAGGTATCGCGGCCTATCCGCGACCGCTCCTTCTCTAGACGACCGATCAGGGTGATATTTCGTGGCAGAGCGTCCGACATACAAGCTCAGGTTTCTCGATCCCAAGAAGCGCTTTCCGGCGATGCCCGAGCAGCCTGCGGGACGCTCATATGGCGTGGTCTGGAAACTCTTTGGCGAGGATCAGCATGAATCTTGTTATGTCGTCGAGTTCGTTGGCAAAAGTCATGTGTCGCTTTTGGGCTACGTAAGCGTTTCGGGTGAGGTGTACAAGGTGGACCGCCCCGTCAGCGAGGCTCCGCTGCCCAACGATCCCGACATGGAACTGGTCCTTGACGAGTCGGATTCCAGTATTGGTGAGATTATGGTAAGGAAAGCCAACGGTGCAATGCGCGCGTGTGCGCAAACTGCCGGCTCTCCCGAAGGCCCCATGCGCGAGCAGTCCGACCACGAGACATGGAATTCGACCCGCGCCCTTCCTTACGGTGAGTTCATGGCCTCGATGTTCTTGCGCTACGTGATATTTGCCAACTCCGAAAGCGCTATTGTGAACACGGCGGACGCCGGCGGACTCGACGAGGGTATGCAAAACGTTGTCGACAAGATCAAGCTCGTAAAGTTGCCCGAGCCGGTCGAGGTGTTTTTGGGCTTTAACACGGCACCGCTCCCCGATGCTATCGAGACGCTGCTTTACCGCGTTGACCATGCCGAGAATCCGAGCGGTATCGAGCGCTATGCCGCCGCCCTTATGAGCGAAATTGACTTGCCCCGCCTGCGCACCATCGCTGCCAAGTCCGAGATGAGCCTGGCTCGCATTGATCGCTCAAAGATTTTCTATCTCAATTTTGATCGTAGCCTGTTGGACCAGGACGAGATTGACATGCTGCTTGCCATCGAGTGCCGTCTCAACCGCCTCTCCGGCATCCTTGAGCGCATCGGGGCCGGATTGGTCCCTGCGGCATCCTCGCCGAGCCTTGAGGGCTGCGCGTTCTTTGATGCGTGGCATATCGCCAAGACGACCAACGATGTTCCCCGACTGCTCGATACGGCTTCGAGCGATAACCCGTGGGCCAAGCCGGGAACGGTTTCGTGCCAGCCGGGCGGCGAGTGGGACGTGCGCACCCGTTTTGCGCGAATCGTTGAGGCGCTCAACGTGGTCACGCGGCTCGACTATACCTATCGGGCAAACGTTGCCGAGGGGATTATGCTCGTTCGGTTTGGGCAGTCTGTCGTTGATGCCATGCTGCAACGTGAATACGACGCTCAGGATGACGCCTGGCGCGAGCTGGACGAGGACGCGCGCGCGATCTGGGCCGAGGAGCACGATGCGCGCGTGGCACTCACGCTTGCGGCAGCGTGTTTTGCCGCGGGCACCTGCATCACGCGCTGCTATGTGCAGATTGCTGCTCCCGACAGTGAGCAGGGCGAGCGCGTTGTTGCAACGTATTTCTTTGGGCGCGCGGCCTATCTGGCCGATTGCGTGCCTGTCGCCAAGGATCTTGAGAGCATGGACATGGACGATATGCCGTGCAAGCGTGTGCTTGAGGCGTATGAGTCAACCGCTCCGGAGACGATTGAGCCTGCGGAGGTTCATGCTCGTCCGCGTGATGACCATCGCACGCTGCCGCCGGCGCTGCGCGATCTGCTGCTTGCCGATACGGCTGACGAGTTGGAGGTCATGGAAGAGGACGACGACCCATACGTGGCCCGTGTTGTTGAATTGCGCGAGCAGGCAAAAGTCGACCGTACAGGTGCTTTTGAAGGCTTTTCCCGTCTTGTCGAGGAGTTGGAGGCTAAGTGCGCCGTCGCCGAGCTTTTGGCGACAGGTCCGGTTCAAACGCAGTTTTGCGATAACCAGCTGGTGCGCATGGTGCTACCGGTGTTGGAAGAAGACGACTCTGTGCGGATCCTTCGTGCGCCCGATGCGCTGTACTTTGCCCAGCACGAGATTTGCAGCTTTTACGCCGAGCAAGAGGACTTTGAACGAGCACTGCCCGAGGTGCGCCATCTTTACGATCTGGCGCGCTCGTCCATGCAATCGCACTTTGCGCTCATCAACGTGCTTGCGCGTCTGGAGCGCTTTGACGAGATTATCGAGGTGGCGCGCCACGGCCTACGTATTGCCAGCGATCGTTCTGCAATTGGCTACCTGTTCTACCGCTTGGCGTTTGCCTATTGGAATTGCGATCAGCTCGACCTGGCGCTGGCTTGTTACCGTCTAGTGCCGCGCGGTGAGGAATCGGGCAGCAGCGCGCTGGAAGAAATGCAGGGCCTCATGAACGAGATGGGCGTCAGCGAGCCGCCGACGTTCGAGGAAGCGGTCGAGACCATCCGCACGGCTGGACTTGAGCTGCCGCCAGTGTCCGCCGTGACGAATCAGCTGGCGGATGCCGCCGTGCAACTGGTCGACAACGGCTTCTTTTTCCTTGCACGCGGTTGCATCTTCCAAATGTGGCGCACCATGGGTAACGACGAGCTCGGCTCCCTCAACCGCTCGCTGGGGTAGGGGCGATATAGAGGGGCCGCACCGCGCTATTTGTATCGGCGCGGGCGGGAGGACCCGGCAGGATTGGTAAGGCATAAAGCCGCCGAGCCTGCTAAAACTGTTAAACTCTGCTAAAGTTGCTAAACTTTGTTAAAGTTGTTAAAACTAGCAGAGGAGGGCAGAATGATGAAAGCTGTTAACCCCTTTAAGCCAACGGCGGGCATGAATCCGCCTGAGCTTATCGGACGGGACACTGTTTTGGATGACTTTGCCGAGGCTCTTGAGAATGGTCCTGGTGCCCCCGATCGACTCATGCGCATCTCGGGCGTCCGAGGCACAGGTAAAACGGTGCTCCTTAATGCATTGGGTGACCTTGCACGCAAAAAAGGATTCGAGGTCGTTGACGTTGCCTCCAATGCTGGTTTTTGCAATAGAATCCTCGAGGCTCTGCAGCGAAACGTTCGTCTTGAATCAATCTCGATTTCCCCATCGATTTTAGGGGTCAGCCTTGGCTCCATGGAGATGTCGAAGTCGGCCTCTCATCTGGGCGAGGCGATGTACGATGCTGCGAAGCGCGGTGGTCTGCTCATTACGCTCGACGAGATCCAGGATGCCTCAACTGAGGAAATGCGCGAGCTAGGCAATGAGATGCAGCTCTTGATCCGCCAAGGAGCGAATGTCGCTTTCGCTTTCGCCGGGCTGCCGACATCGGTAGATGGCGTGGTGGTGGATGATACGTTGACGTTCCTTCAGCGAGCCAAACATGTTGAACTTACTCGGCTTTCCGATTTTGAAGTTGGCGGATCGTTTGAGGATACGATGAGACGAGCGGGCAAGGAGCTCGACAAAGGTGCCGCTGAGCTATTAACAAAAGCTTCGGCAGGCTATCCCTTTATGGTCCAGCTGGTCGGATATTACGCTTGGCAGGTTGCTGCGCGCAGTGGGGCGGAGAGCGTGAGCGAAGAGGCGGCTCGTAAGGGTATCCAGGCGGCTCTTGATAGCTTTAATGCTATGGTGATTGCCCCAGCGCTGCGCAGGGTGTCGGAACGGCAGTTTCAGTATCTCGCGGCGATGGCTCAATGCGAGGGCGTCGATATCGCCAACGGCGATATCGCCAAGAAGATGGGTTTGTCGGCGAACAAAGTTGGGTCATATCGCAAGCGTCTGATCGATGCGGGGTTGATTGAGCCCGCGGGCTATGGCTGTGTTTCGTTTGCAATTCCGTACATGCGCGATTATCTGTTGGAGACCGTTCGAGAGGACTAATAAAGAATGGGCTGTCCGCGCTGTCGCTGGGGCCGTTCTTGTATCTTTGTCTCAACCTGTAACATCTGGAGGGGATTACGGCCTGCAGATGTTACAGGTTGAGATGATTGACTGAGACGTTTACTGGTAAAAGAGAGGTAAAAGAGGAAACGCCTCAAAATTCCCCTTGCCCAACTTCGGCTGTTTGGTTACTATAGAACGGCTGTTACGGAGAGCTGACCGAGAGGCCGAAGGTGCTCGCCTGCTAAGCGAGTATGCCCCAAAAGGGCATCTGGGGTTCGAATCCCCAGCTCTCCGCCAGTATGACTTTGAAGAAGGGTCCCATTTGGGGCCCTTTTTTATTATCAAGAATGGCAGCTGGGGATTAGAGTCCGAAAGGGCGTGAACATTAGGCAAACACGGGGCGCTTGAAAACGGGGAGACCCAGGCGTGCTCGTGCACCCCGGTGTGGGGTTCCGAGGGGATGGAGTAGAAATATGGTAAAGGTCGGGCTGCGTAAGCCGAATCTAAAGACATCACTCAAGGCAAGAACGACCGGCAGAGCGAAGCGCGCGGTAAAGCGGGCGATAATCCCCGGCTATGGTAAGAAGGGCATGGGGTGGATCAAAAATCCGAAGAAGGCTGCTTACAATGCCGTATACAGCAGAACGACCGTCGGAGTTGGGGATGTCGCTCGCGCCGTTGCTAAATCAGGCGCTCGGAGCTCGGCGTCAAGGACGTCCTCAATTACTGTTTCATCGCATGAAATTACACCTTTGGCGAAGCCTGAACAGAAATCTCTCACTCGAGAGATTACGTCGGTTGACAGGGCAAACAAGGCGCTTTTGCTATGCTTCCTTCTTGGGTGGTCGGGCGCTCATAGGGCGTATGCACGGATGTGGGGTAGCTTCTTTCTATATCTCTTTACCTTTGGCCTTTTTGGATTTGGTTGGCTGTTTGATATTGTGACACTACTGATGAGACGCTCCGAGCTAAGGCGTCTCGGCGACAGTGATCAGACTCAACAGCAAGCGCCATGTTCCGTTGATTCTACATTCGATCGAAATGTCGCCGACTCCGGAAATTGGGAACAGCGTGGAGATGGGGAGGCTGCGGCTCGGCTAGAGCTTCAACGTAAAAACCGTGCCTATATGGAAGAAAACGGCATCGACGTGGAGATGTTTACCGAGGAAAAGGTCGCGGCGGACGCCTTGCGAACCATTGAGTCGGTATGCCCGTGCATGCTTAGGTTTGACCGAGGCATGAGCGAAGAGGAGCCAAGCATCAGCTTTTGCTCTCCAACAAAGACGGGGAAGATGCCCAAGAATGTCGTCGAGGCCCGCATTTACCATCAGGACGTGAAGCTATTGATGGATTCCCACGGCTTCGAATTGCCGGAGTATGGTGACAGCATCAATGTCATGATTAGTTATCTAGCTGATGGGCGCATAAATAAAGTCGATATCCATGGGTTCCATAATGGCCGCTCCGTTAGTGTCTCCATTCGCAGGCGGAGCGACGATCTTGTTATGACGAGTGCGGGCACCATCGGAGAAACGGGTGCCTGGCAATCGCTGTGTCCTGGGGCAGACCCCTCAGCTGGGGATCTTTTCAGGGCCTTGACCAAGGAGGTCGAAAGGATCTACTAGCATGCCCGGTGGACCCGTTTTCAAGGTCCGAAAAGACACAGCGAAGGTAAACGGCTAGCAATGTCGCTTTGGTGATTCTGACGCATCCCGTTTAAGAGGTATTCAAAAAGAGGCGCCCGTTGGACGCCTCTCCAATCTCAAATGTAATGTTCCCCCAGCCCTACATCTCAGGAGCCTTGGCTACGGTCTCGCTCTCTGCCGCAAGTGGGCGGTTGTCGATGCGGCGGCCCAGGCGGTCGAGCTTCACAAGGAGCCACTCAATGGGATTCGGCCCTGCGCCTTCCTCGTCGGCAACCAGGTCCATGACGGCGATCTTGGTGCCGTTCTGCTTGAGCGTAACACTGCCCACCTTGTCGCCCACATGCACCGTGCCCGAAAGATCGTCGTAGCTAACCTTTTCGGTCACCTCGCCGGCAAGAGAAAACACGGTCGCTTGCGCCGTGGGATCGGCGAGCGTGGCGTCGATTGTCTTATCCGTCCAGTCGGTTTGACTAATGCGCGCCATAAGCGGGTTGCCGTTGGCGGTCTTTTCTTGCGTGTTGGCGATTGCGACCGTCACCTTGTGACCGTAGTACCAGTTGGCAAGGGTGGCGGTATCGGTAAAGCGCTGATCGGTGGTGGTGGAGTTCAAAATAACGGTGTAGATCTCGTCGCCGTCGCGGTTGTAGGCGCTCGTAAAGCAATAGCCCGCGTCGTCGGTGGTGCCGGTCTTGCCGCCGATGTTGCCATCTTGGCCCAGCAAATAGTTATGCGTGTCCATGGAATGCGAATGGTCGGTGCCGTCGGCGCCCGTGACCTCGATCCAGGAATCCTCGCTCGCTACGACCTCGCGGATCGTGTCGTTTTTCATGGCCTCCTGCATCATCAGCGCTACGTCGTGTGCGGTTGAGTGCATATTGCCAGCCCACTCATCAAAGTCCAGACCGTGTGGGTTCTCAAAGACCGTGCCGGTGCAGCCGAGCTTTTTGGCGCGCTCGTTCATGGCCTTTACAAAGGTGGCCACGGCGTCCTTGGTCTTGGGGTCGATCTTTTTGCCCACGTACTCGGCAAGCACGATGGCGGCGTCGTTGCCCGAGGGGATCATCAGGCCGCGTAGTGCCTGCTCCACGGTGAGCTCGTCGCCTTCGAGCAGGCCGGCAGTCGAGTTGCCTACGGTGGCGGCAGCGTTGCTCACCGTGACCTTCTCGTCCATCTTGCAGTTTTCGACGGTCAGGATTGCGGTCATGACCTTGGTGATCGAGGCAATCTTGACCTGCTCATCGGCGCCGCGTCCATAGTAGACGGTGCCGTCCTTGCCCATAACAAGGGCATTCGTTGCCTCGATATCGGGCAGGTTTTCTGCCGTGATGCCGCGGGCGTCGGCGGTCTTGCTGCAGATGTCGTCGGTCGTGAGCACTTGGGCGCCGGCAACAGCAGGCACGCCGGCAACAAGGGCGATGGCGCAGGCAAAGCCGGCGACAAGCTGGGCGGAGCGATTTGCAAAAGAGGCGAGGGACTTCACAGGTTTCGCTTTCGACGGGATGGTCTCTTCTGGCACTAGAGTATATCGTTTGCCGGCGACGACGATCGTTGCGAGCGCGCATGGCCCGCATTCGTGCTCGAACGGGCGCAAGGGTGCTTAAGGTCGACTTAATCGCCCGCGCTTGTTGTGTGTGGCGGGCGCCGCCTCGGGCATAATGGAGCGCGAGAGGAGCACGCATGAACGAGCGCATACTGGTAGTTGATGACGAGAAGGCCATCGCCGACCTGGTTGGTATCTACCTTACAAAAGAGGGCTTTGACGTCCGGATCGCCTACAGCGGGGCCGATGCGGCCAAGGCAATTCTGGAGCAAGAGTTTGACCTGGCACTGCTCGATGTCATGCTGCCCGATATCGACGGCTTTGAGCTGCTGCGTACCATCCGTGCCAGCCATACCTATCCCGTAATTATGTTGACGGCACGCGATGCCCAGCAGGATAAGATCGAAGGCCTTTCTCTTGGCGCGGACGATTACGTGGTCAAGCCGTTCCGCCCGCTGGAGCTCATCGCGCGCGTTCATGCTCAGTTGCGCCGCTACACCAGCTACGGTAGCCGCGCGCAGGCGACCGAGTCGCCGACCCTCCAGCTCGATGGCCTCGAGATCAACCGTGACGCTCGCTCCGTGACGGTGGACGGTGCGCCGGTGCGCCTCACGCCCATCGAGTATTCCATCTTGCTGTATCTGGCCGAGCATCGCGGCAGCGTAGTGCCCGTGGAGGACCTGTTCCGCGCGGTGTGGAACGAAGACTTTATGCCCGGCTCCAACAATACGGTGATGGTGCACATTCGTCACCTGCGCGAAAAGATCGGTGACGACGCTCAGAAGCCGCGTTTTATTAAAAACGTTTGGGGCGTCGGCTACATCATCGAATAACGCTTTTCGCTTGTGAGGATCTTGATATGACAAAAGACGATAGGCAAGCGTTCGAGGTGCCCGATCGGCTCTTTGAATACGTGAGGTCGGTCGTCGACAACCGCGCGCTTGCAACGGTGCTACTCTTTTTGCTGAGCCTGCTGCTGATTGGCATCGACAACATCGTCGGAATCTTGGCGGTGCTGCTTGTCGGCTTTTTGCTGATCGATCGATTTGAGATCGTGTGCCGCTGCGTGGTGATTGGCGGCGCCGCGTGGGCCATGACGTTGGCGATTGGCGCCATGGCGCTCGGCGGCATCGAAGGGCCGGTGCTGTTCGATGCCGGCTTTGTATTCAACATGCTTGGCTTTGTGCTGGCGCTTGCCGCGTGCGTGCTGTTCTTGTGTGGCCGCGCCCTGTACTACCAGGGCTACGAGCAGGGCGAGCAGCATGCCGATTGTGTGCTGGCCGCTCGTATTCAAGATCGCCTGATCGATCACCCCGACACCTGGGATAACATCGACGGCGACTTCTTGGAGGTCGAGGGCGCCCTTAACCGCGTGCGTGACCGTGAGCGCAAGGTGCAGCAAGCTCTGCGTGACGAGTCGCATCGCAAGGACGATTTGGTCACGTACTTGGCACATGACCTACGCACCCCGCTTGCCAGTGTGGTGGGCTATCTTTCGCTGCTGCAAGAGGCTCCCGAGCTGCCGGTTGAGCAACGTGCGCACTTTACGGGCGTGGCGCTCGACAAGGCGCACCGGCTCGATACGCTCATCGAAGAGTTCTTCGATATCACGCGCTTTGACTTCCACGATATCGTGCTCACGCGCGGCTATGTTGATCTGGGGTTGCTGCTGGCTCAGGTGACTGACGAGTTCTATCCCATCCTCAACGAGCAGCATAAGGAAGTCCAAGTTGATATTCGCGAGGACCTGACGGTGCTCGTGGATGGCGACAAAATGGCTCGCGTGTTCAACAACATCATGAAAAACGCTATTGCCTATAGCTATGAGGGCTCGACCATCACGATCGAGGCCAGACGCCGGGACGGTGGTGGCGTGCGCGTGCGCTTTATCAATCAGGGCGATCCCATCCCTGAGGCAAAGCTCAAGGTGATCTTTGAGAAGTTCTATCGCCTGGATGCGGCGCGTGCGACCAATCGCGGCGGCGCTGGACTGGGGCTTGCCATCGCCAAGGAGATCGTATGCGCGCACGGCGGTACCGTTGCATGTGAATCGACGCCCGAACACACGATATTCACCATCGAGCTGCCCGCCGCATAGCCAGTGTGCCCTTACAAACACTTGACAATGCGCTCACGTGCATATGAGCCGCGATTCCTACTATCGATACTGCTGAATTGATATCGATGTGGAGGTATGCGGTATGACGGCTGCTGCGGCTGTGGAGCCCACGGAGCTTGA
Organism: uncultured Collinsella sp.; assembly: GCA_902482615.1. Classification (GTDB taxonomy): domain Bacteria; phylum Actinomycetota; class Coriobacteriia; order Coriobacteriales; family Coriobacteriaceae; genus Collinsella. The sequence continues at coordinate 16,006 of CABTAA010000004.1, read as the reverse complement.
AGAACTCATGAAAGCGCAGGCCGAGGCCGCGCACGAGCGCGAGGTTGGGGATGCGACTCGCCCCACGGCAGAGGATCTTGCCGCCTCGCCGACGCGAATCGATGTTGAGGGCCTCGACCTGTTCTATGGCGACCACCATGCGCTCAAGGACGTGAATATCAAGATCCGCGACAAGCAGATTACCTCGTTCATCGGGCCTTCGGGCTGCGGAAAGTCCACGTTGCTGCGCTGCTTTAACCGCATGAACGACGGCATCAAGGACTGCCGAATCGAGGGCAAGATTGCGCTCGATGGTCAAGATATCCTGGGCGACTACGACATCTGCCGCCTTCGCCAGCGCGTGGGCATGGTGTTCCAGCGCCCCAACCCGTTTCCCATGAGCATCTACGACAACGTCGCCTATGGGCCGCGCGGTATGGGTGTGCGCGATCGCGTCGTGCTCGACGAGCTGGTCGAAGACTCCCTGCGACGCGCCGCCCTGTGGGACGAGGCCAAGGACAAGCTCAAAGAGTCGGGTCTGGGTCTTTCGGGCGGCCAGCAGCAGCGTCTGTGCATCGCCCGCGCACTTGCCGTGCAGCCCGACATTCTGCTGATGGACGAGCCGACCTCGGCACTCGACCCTGTGTCGACGCTGGTGGTGGAGCAGCTGGCCTGCGAGCTCAAAGAGACCTGCACGCTCGTGGTCGTTACGCACAATATGCAGCAGGCGGCGCGTATCTCCGATTCGGTCGCATTCTTTTTGCTGGGTGAGCTGGTGGAGCACGCGCCCACCGCGCAACTCTTCAAGAATCCGACCGATCCGCGCACGGCGGATTATTTGACGGGGCGTTTTGGCTGATACCATCTAGTAAAGGTACCTTTAGGGTTAAGATGCGGTCATGCCGGCCGCAAAGGGGTTCAACATGATCTATTACGTCGAGGACGATGACAACATCAGGGATTTGACGGTCTATGCGCTGCGCAAGCAGGGGATTGAGGCCGAAGGCTTTTCGTGCGACGGTGAGTTTAAGGCTGCCGTGGCGCGACGGGTACCCGATGCCGTCCTGCTCGACATCATGCTGCCCGATACCGATGGCTTGGCGATTATGCGTCGACTGCGTGCCGATCGCCTGACGGCGACGGTGCCCATCATGATGCTTACCGCCAAGGATACCGAGCTCGACAAGGTGATGGCGCTCGATGGCGGTGCCGACGATTACCTGACTAAGCCGTTTTCGCTCATGGAGCTCGCCAGCCGCTGCCGCGCACTGCTGCGTCGCGGCGGCATGGTCAAACAGGCAAGCGATGTGCTCAGCGTGGGCGACATTGTGCTCTCGCCCAGCCATCGTGAGGTGACTGTTGCCGGCGAGTCGCTTAAGCTCACCCTGCGCGAGTTCGACCTGCTCGAGTACCTCATGCGCAAGCCCGGCGTGGTCTTTACCCGCGAGTCGTTGCTGCAGAGCGTGTGGGGCTGGGACTTCGACGGCGGTTCGCGCACCGTTGACGTGCACGTGCAGACGCTTCGCCAAAAACTGGGCGAGCATGCCAGCGCCATCGAGACCGTGCGCGGCGTGGGCTACCGCTTGGCCGAGCCTTCTGCCGGTGATGGTGCCGAAGGTGACGACACCGCGGCCACCGCATCGGAGGAGTAACCCGTGGTCTTCGCCCCCCAGGGAAAACATACGCTGTCGCACCGCGTTTTTGTGACGATCTTTGTCTGCGCCATGGCGGTTATCGTGGCGTTTACGGTGCTGGGTGCGTTCTTTGTGCAAAACACCTTGGCGGATGCCACGAGTGCCAACCTGGCGCAAGAAACCGAGCTCATTGCTGCCGCCCTCGACGAGCAGCAGGAGCCCATCCCGTTCTTGCGTAGCCTCGATCGAGAGGACTTGCGCATCACGCTGATTAACAAGGATGGATCGGTTGCCTACGACAACGAGGCGTCGCCTTCCACACTGCCCAACCATGGCGATCGCCCCGAGGTCATCGAGGCCTTTGAGAGTGGTTCGGGTTCCGCGGAGCGCGCAAGCTCTACGCTCGACGAGATTATGCTGTATCGCGCCGTCGCCCTTGATAACGGCCAGGTTGTCCGCTTGGCGCAGGCCCAGCCTGGCGTTGCGGCGATTTTGCTGTCGATGGTGGCGCCGATGCTGCTTATCGCAGCAGCGGGTGCGGTACTCTCGTTTTTTATGGCGCGCCGCGAGTCCCGTGCCATCATCGCGCCTTTGCAAGAGGTGGATTTGGACCACCCACGCCGTAGCTATGAGCACGCCTATGCCGAGATGGTCCCCATGCTTGAGCGTATTGAGTCGCAGCGCCAGGAGCTCAAGCGCCAAATGGCGGTGCTGGCGGACAACGACCGTATGCGCCGCGAGTTCACGGCGAATATCACCCATGAGCTCAAGACGCCGCTTACGGCGATTTCGGGCTATGCCGAGCTCATCGCAAACGGCATGGTCGAGGGCGAGGGCGACCTGCGCAACTTTGGCGGTCGCATCTATCGTGAGGCGGGCCGCTTGGCAGCGCTTGTCAACGATATCCTTACGCTGTCTAACTTGGACGAGGCCGAGCGTGCAACTGAGGGCGAGGCGGTGCCCATTGGGTCCACGGAGCCTATTGAGCTCTCGCGTGCCATCTACGCGGTTGAGCAGCGTCTTGAACAGGTCGCCCGTCAGGCGAATGTGACGATAAGTCATGAGACCAAGCCTGTGGTCATCGAGGGCGTGTCGCGCTTGATTGACGAGCTCATCTATAATCTGGCAAGCAACGCCATCCGCTACAATCGACCCGGCGGTACGGTTACGCTGCAGTGCGGCACCAACGACGAAGGCCATCCGTTCCTTGCGGTCGCCGACACGGGAATCGGTATCGCGCCTGAAGAACAGGGCAAGGTATTTGAGCGGTTCTATCGCGTGGACAAGAGTAGGTCCAAGGCGCGCGGCGGAACCGGTCTGGGGCTTGCCATTGTCAAGCATGCGGCCCTGTATCATCACGCCACGCTCGATCTGTCGAGCGAGTTGGGCGTGGGAACCACCATTACGGTGACGTTTCCCATACAGCAGGACGAGCCATTCGCATAGCGATACAACATAGGTATTGATGTAGACGCCGCATTTGACTTTCGGGTGCGGCGTTGTTGTGCAATTTTACGATTGCTTCCGACATTTTTACAGGAGAGCCTGTTTCTTATGTATAGAGTTTGGTCTCGGTAAAAAGATGCGATAACATACGGACAGTTTTGTCAATCCGAACTGGGGAAATGAAAGGCAAGCTGCATGACCCTTCTCGAACTGTTCCAGCTGCTGAAGAAGCACCTTAAGCTGGTCATCACCCTTCCGGTGGTCTGCGCGATCGCCATGGGCATCGTGTCCTTCGTTGCGATGGACAACACCTACACCGCGACGACGAGCATGTACATTCTCGCCAAAACCGACGATAGCGGTCAGATGAGCTACAACGATCTCTCGGCGAGCCAGATGCTTTCCAACGATATCGCCACGCTGCTGGATAGCGATAGCGTTAAGAGCGGTGCTGCCAATGAGCTGGGCCTTGCTGACCTGGATGACTACAAGGTGTCTGTTTCCTCCGAGACCACCACGCGTGTCATTACGCTTTCGGTTACCGGCACCGATGCCAAGGAGACGGCTAAGGTCGCAAAGGCCATGGCCAGCTCGGTGAGTACGGTCGCTCAGAACGTCGGCGCTGCCCAGAGCATCAACGTTATCGACGAGGCTAAGACTCCCGAAGTCCCCAGCGGCCCCAAGCGTATGCTGTACGTTGCTGTCGCGTTCCTCGCGGGCATCTTTATCGCAGTTGCCTATGTCGTTTTGGCAGACATGCTCAACACCCGCATCCGCGGTGCCGAAGAGGCAGAAGAGCTCCTGGGCATTCCCGTTGTTGGCCGAATTCCGGCTATGAAAGGTGGTAAATAGGCATGGCTAAGGCAAAGAACACCGATAAGCTCGTTGTACAGAATGCCGCCAAGACCCTTCTGGCCAACATCCGCTTTGCGAGCGTGGACGACCCCATTCGCACCATCACCGTTACGTCCTCGATTCCCAACGAGGGCAAGTCTACGGTTTCCATCAACCTTGCCCAGGCTATCGCCACCAGCGGCAAGAGCGTCCTGCTGGTCGAGGCTGATATGCGTCGCAGGTCCCTTGCCGATATGCTCGGCGTCCGCTCCCGCGGCGGACTCTATGCAGTCCTTTCCGAGCAGGTTTCTATTGACCAGGCGATTGTCGAGACGGGTCAGAAGAACTTCTACTTCCTCGATGCCGAGCCGCATATTCCCAATCCTGCCGACATCATCGTCTCTCACCGCTTTGCCAAGCTGGTAAAGGCACTGTCCGCCAAGTTCCAGTACGTCATCTTTGATGCTCCCCCGGTCGGCACCTTCATCGATGCTGCCGAGATCGCAAGTCTGACCGACGGTGCGCTTTTTGTCGTGCGTGAGGACTTCACCAAGCGCGAGGAGGCGCTCAACGCCATCGGTCAGCTTAAGAAGTCCGAGAAGGTCAAGCTCATCGGTACCGTTATGAACTACTGCGAGACCGAGACCAGCGAGTACTACTACTCCTACTACACCAAGGACGGTAAGAAGGTGAAGAAGGGCTCCGACGATCAGGGGACTTCCAAAAAGGGCATCTTCACCAACCGAGCAAACGTTTAGTTGATTAAGGCTGACCTATGCGTGACATTCATTGCCATATCTTGCCGGGTGTAGACGACGGCGCCGCCGATCTCGATGAGAGCTTGGCGATGCTCGAGGCTGCCAAGCGGGCCGGTGTAACCAGAATCGTTTGCACTCCTCACTGCCGTGATCCCTATTTTGATTACGACAAGATGTGGGATGCCTTTGAGCTGCTGCGTGATAACGCTGACGGTTTTCCGCTCCAGATGGGCTTCGAGGTCAACCATCGAAAGCTCGTTGAGCTTGGTATCGATGCCGCGGAGCACTTGCATTTCGATGGGACCAACGAGTTTCTGCTCGAGCTTTCGACGCATGCCGATGCGTATGCGTTTAGAGAGTACGAGAACACGATTTACGATTTGCAGTGCCGTGGTTACCAGGTGATTATCGCTCATCCTGAGCGCTATCGTGCGGTTCAAAAGGATGTAAGCGTGGCGGAGCGCCTGGTCGATATGGGCTGCAAGCTGCAGGCTTCGGCGGACTTTATTGCCGGCGGTCGCTTTGGTCGCGAGAAAAAGCCGGCACAGCGCCTGTTCGATCAGAACCTGTACAGCTTCATCGCGAGCGATGCCCATAACGTGGGTCATTACGACTGCCTGGCGAAGGCTCGCGCGAAGTTTAGCGTGCGCGGAGCTCATTTTCGCTAAAATCTGTCCCTAACGTTCGCATTGAATGAAAGGGCAGCCATGGATATCCAACTTAAGACGGGATGCTTTGATGACGCGGCGTTGGTGCGCCGCGTCGTTTTTATAGACGAGCAGGGCTACGAGAATGAGTTCGACGCTATCGACGAGGATCAGAGCTGCATTCATGTGACGCTCTATGTAGACGGCGAGCTTGCCGGTTGCTCGCGCGTGTTTCCCGAAGAGCTTGAGCGCGCGGCAGATTCAGAGGCTCCGGTTTCGCCGTCGTGCGATTTGGACGAAGGCGTCGCAGCGGGGGAGACCTATATTATGGGGCGCGTGGCTGTGCTGCCGAGCATGCGCCGTCGCGGTCTGGCGAGTGCGATCGTCGATGCCAGTGCTTTGTGTGCACGCGATGCCGGCGCAAAGCTTATTAAGCTGCATGCGCAGGAATACGTGCTGCCGCTCTATGCAAAGGCGGGCTACACGCAAATTGCCCCGGTAGATTACGAAGACGAGGGCCAACCCCATGTCTGGATGGCCAAGCGCGTAGATGGCAGATAGGGACGTTCCTTTTCTGCCGGCGGTTGGGGACACTCCTTGGCAATTGACGCATTGGAGCGCTTAGACATACAGTTTTTCGATTCCGTATGTATATATGCGCGCTAATGGGTTATAAAATCTAAGTCTGAACATAGCAGGTCTGCGATTCGGCTCGGGCGACCTAGCCGTTTTTGCGGACGGGGGTAGCGCGAAAGGACTGCACATGCGTCAATTTAAGACCGAGAGCAAAAAACTGCTCGACCTCATGATCAACTCCATCTACACCAATAAGGAAATCTTCCTGCGCGAGCTTATCTCTAACGCGAGCGACGCCGTCGACAAGCTCAACTTTAAGAGCCTGCAGGACCCGAGCGTTAAGCTCGACCAAGGTGACCTTGCCATCCGCGTCTCTTTCGACAAGGATGCCCGCACCATCACGATCTCGGATAACGGCATTGGCATGACCGCCGAGGAGCTCGAGCGCAATCTGGGCACCATCGCCCATTCCGGCTCCGAGGAGTTTAAGACCGAGAACGCCGAGCAGCAGGGTTCGGATGTCGACATCATCGGCCAGTTTGGCGTGGGCTTCTACTCGGCTTTTATGGTCGCTAGCCATGTGAAGGTCGTCAGCCGCGCCTACGGCGAGGATGTCGCCCATGTGTGGGAATCCGACGGTCTTGAGGGCTACACCATCGAGGACGGCGAGCGTGCCGAGCACGGTACCGATGTCATCCTGACGCTGCGCGAGAACGAGAAGCTCGATGCCGACGGCGAGGCCGAGACCTACGATCGCTTCCTGACCGAGTGGGGCCTCAAGAGCCTAATTCAGCAGTACAGTAACTATGTGCGTTACCCGATCCAGATGATGGTGTCCAAGAGCCGCCAGAAGCCCAAGCCCGAGGATGCTGGCGATGACTACACGCCCGAGTACGAGGACTACCAGGAGCTCGAGACCGTCAACTCCATGACGCCGATCTGGAAAAAGCGCAGCTCCGATGTCGAGCAGAAGGACTACGACGAGTTCTACAAGTCCACGTTCCACGACTTTGACGATCCTGCGCGCACCATCAGCTTTCATGCCGAGGGCACGCTCGAGTATGACGCCCTGCTGTTTGTGCCGGGCCGCGCCCCGTTCGATCTGTACAGCAAGGACTACGAGAAGGGCCTGGCGCTCTACAGCTCCAACGTGCTGATTATGGAGAAGTGCGACGACCTGCTGCCCGACTACTACAACTTTGTCCGCGGCGTCGTGGATTCCGCCGACGTGTCGCTCAACATCTCGCGTGAGACGCTGCAGCAGAACCGTCAGCTCAAGGCCATTGCCAAGCGTGTCGAGAAGAAGATCACCGCTGACCTTGAGGATATGCGTGACAACGACCGCGAGGCCTACGAGAAGTTCTTTGAGAACTTTGGCCGCGGCCTTAAGTACGGCATCTACTCGAGCTATGGCATGAAGGCCGATGAGCTCGCCGACCTGTTGCTGTTCTGGTCTGCCAAGGAACAGAAGATGATTACCCTGGCCGAGTATGCCAAGGGCATGCCCGAGGATCAGAAGGCCATCTACTACGCCGCCGGCGATTCGCGCGAGCGCTTGGCCAAGATGCCCGTGGTAAAGGGCGTGCTCGACCGCGGCTATGACGTGCTGCTTCTGACGCAGGACGTGGATGAGTTTACCTTCCAGGCCATGCGTGAGTACGTTGCCGCCGATATGCCCAAGATCTACGAGGACGATGCTACCCGCGAGGCTGCCGAGAAGGCTGTGGCCGACGGTGCCGAGCCCGAGGTCGAGGATCGTCATCTGGAGCTCAAGAACGTCGCGACCGGTGATCTTGACCTGGCGACCGAGGATGAGAAGAAGGAGGCCGAGGACGCCACCAAGGAGAACGAGGACCTCTTTAGCGCTATGAAGGAGGCACTCGGTGACAAGGTCGAGAAAGTTGCCGTCTCCGCGCGCCTGACCGATGCCCCCGCTTGCATCACCACCGAGGGTCCGCTTTCGCTTGAGATGGAGAAGGTACTCCAGAAGGGACCCGAGGGCGCGCCCGACGGCATGCCCAAGAGCCAGCGCGTGCTCGAGCTCAACGCCAAGCACCCGGTCTTTGACAAGCTTGTCGCTGCCCAGAAGGCAGGCGACGCCGACAAGATCAAGCAGTACTCCGGTCTGCTCTATGACCAGGCCCTGCTGGTCGAGGGCATCCTCCCCGAGGACCCCGTTGCCTTCGCGGCGGCTGTTTGCAACTTGATGTAGTTCGGGGATACGGCACCGTAACTAGATTAGAACGAGAGTGGATAATCTCCCACTTTTGGCTCGAATGCGGGCTTGAAGTGGGAGATTTTCCACTCTCGTTTCCTTTTGAATGATCCCTTCGTCCCCAAGGGATCATTTATTTGTGCGGGTTGTGGTTTTGTGACCTGCTGAAATTTAGGATACTGTACATCTGTACGTTAACTCATCTTCGTAGTATATTGCTACCCGCAAAACTCAACACCATTGTGCTTTGAGACGTTAAAGCGCCTACTACAATGGTTGTCGATAGTACGATTCGATTTAACGACAGGATGGATGGTCCAAGCGTGAGTCTCGGCAGCAAACTATCCAATGCAAAGGTGTCCTTTGCGATATTTAAGCGCGACATTAAGCGACTGCTTGTGAACCCCGTCGCCCTGGTGGTTACCCTAGGCGTGTGCGTTATTCCCTCGCTGTATGCCTGGTATAACATCGTGGCAAACTGGGATCCGTATGGAAACACCCAAGGCATCAAGATTGCTATCGCCAACAACGATCGAGGCACCCAAAACGACTTGGTGGGTGAGCTCAACGCTGGCGACAAAGTGGTCGACCAGCTCAAGGAGAATCATCAGTTGGGCTGGACGTTCGTCGACTCGACGGCCGATGCCAAGGAGGGCGTCGAGAGCGGCGAGTACTATGCCGCTATCGTGATTCCCAAGAACTTCTCGGATAACCTGGTTTCGATGCTCGACGGCAACTACCATCAGCCCAAGCTCACGTACTACGTCAATGAGAAGAAGAGCGCCATTGCGCCCAAGGTTACCGATACCGGTGCAAACACCATCGAGGAGCAGATCAACTCGGAATTTGTCTCTACGGTAGGCAAGACTGTTGCCGGTATCGCCAAGGATGCCGGAGTCGATTTAAAGGACAAGGCAACCCAGACTCAGGATTCGTTGGCCGGTTCGGTATCAGAGGCTTCCGATACGTTGGGCGAAGTGCGTGATTCGATTGGCGACATGAATGCCGCCATCGATAAGACGAGTGGTTCCATTGCCTCGGCAGATGCGGCACTTGCCGGTCTGCAGGGTCAGGCGCCGTCGCTGACGCAGGCGATCTCCCAGGGCAATGACCTGCTGGGCGAGGCTCGCGCCACGGCGGGCAACTCTGTCGCCTCGCTCTCCAAGGCGCTCTCGGAAGGCAGCCTTGCGCTCACCAAGACGTCAGCCTCCGCAAACGCTGCGATTGGCAAGCTGACGGGCACGGTCGCATCTACGACTACCCGTATCGACAACTCGCTTGAGTCTCTCCAAGCGACGATCGACCACAATAAGGCCGTTATCGGGCACTTGGAAATTCTCGTCAATGACACGTCGACAGGTTCCAAGGAAATTGACGCGCGCATTGTATCGATCATCGATTTGCTCCGCGAGCAGAATGAAAAGCTTCAGAGCATCAAGGACGGTCTGTCTGCGCAGTCGAGCGCCATGGCGAATGACGCTGCGGCTGTCTCGGGTGCCAGCGACGCTATCAATAATGCAATTCAGACCGGTGCGACCAACCTTGGCCAGGCTCAGACGGACCTGGGTCAAAACGCGCTGCCGAAGGTCTCGAGCGCACTTGATTCGTTTGCCGCCGTCTCGGGTGATCTGACGGGAATCGTGTCTGGCCTCACGCCTACTATTGCAAGTGCGCACGGTACACTTTCGCAACTCAACGCCACGCTCGGTCAGGCCAAGACCACGCTGTCCCAGACCGATGCCTCGCTTGCCAAGGTCCAGGACAAGCTCGCAACCGCCGCCAACGACATCGCGGCGCTACAGACCTCCGAGTCCATGGGCGAGCTGGCCGGCCTGATGGGCGTCGACGTCGATGATGTTGCAGACTTCATGGCATCTCCGGTCGAGCTGACCTCAAAGTCAATTTACCCGGTCAAGAGCTTTGGTTCGGGCATTGCCCCGTTCTATACCAATCTGGCGCTGTGGGTGGGCGGCTACGTGCTTATCGCCATCTACAGGCTCGAGGTCGACCGCGAAGGCATCGGCAGCTTTACCGCGCGTCAGGGCTACTTTGGCCGCTGGTTGCTCCTGGTGATCCTGGGCGCGTTGCAGGCCATCATCGTTACGGTAGGCGATCTGGTGATCGGCGTGCAGTGCGTCAGCCCGCTGCTGTTCGTGCTGGGCGGCATCGCCATCTCGTTCACCTACGTCAATATCATCTATGCGCTGTCCACCACGTTTAAGCATATCGGCAAGGCTATCGGCGTCATTCTGGTTATCGTGCAGATCCCGGGTTCGTCGGGCATGTACCCCATCGAGATGATGCCAGGCTTCTTCCAGTGGCTGCACCCGCTGCTGCCCTTTACCTACGGCATCAATCTGCTGCGCGAGACGGTCGGCGGCATGTATTCGTTCAACTACCTGTTTAACCTGTGCATTCTGGGCGTGTTCTTGATCGTGGCGCTCTTTATCGGCCTGCAGCTGCGTCCGCTGCTGCTCAACCTTAACCTGCTCTTTGATAAACAGCTCTCCACGACCGGTATGATGATTTGCGAGTCCAACGACCTGCCGCGCCAGCGCTACTCGCTGCGCACGGCCATGCGCGTCATGCTCGATTCCGATTCGTACCGTCGCGAACTGCTCGATCATGCGGTCGCCTTTGAACATCGCTACCCGTACTACATCAAGGGCGGTTTTGCCGCCGTGGTGGGCGTTCAGGTCCTGCTCTTTGTCCTGTCGACGGTTCTCGATATCGACAATAACGGCAAGATCATCCTGCTTGTCATTTGGATCATCTCGGTTATTGCCATCTGCGGCTGGCTGATCAATATCGAATATATCCGAGCGAGCCTCAATACCCAGATGCGCATCTCGGCGCTTTCGGATGAGGACCTGCGTCGCGAGATGCGCGAACACACGGCCGCCATTCCTGCCGCCCGCCACATGTTTGGCCTCAACGCCAGCGAGCGTGGTGCCAAGGGCGGCGATCAGTCCACGGGCCGCTTGCCGCATATCGGCTCGCACCATAAATCTCAGGGCAGCGACAGCACAGCCACAAATGATGGAGATACCACCGCGCTTGGCAAGCACTCCAAAGGAGGTGAGGCATAAATGAAGAACATCCTGCATCTGTTTAAGCGCGATGTCCAAAACGTGTCTCGCTCCGTGATCGGCTTGGTTGTCGTGATGGGCCTCATTATCGTACCGTGTCTGTACGCGTGGTTTAACATCGCCGGCAGCTGGGATCCGTACGGCAACACCGGCAATCTTAAGATCGCCGTGGTCAACACCGATGAGGGTTACGAGAGCGATTTGATCCCCGTCGAGGTCAACGTGGGCGAAAACGTGACCGCCACCCTACGCGGCAACGAGAGCTTCGATTGGGTTGTGCTCAACAATCGCGAAAAGGCTATCGAGGGCGTTAAGTCGGGCGCGTACTATGCTGCCGTCGTTATCCCCAAAACGTTTAGCGCTGACATGATGACGCTTTTCTCGACCGACGTGAAACACGCCGATATCGAGTTTTACGAGAACCAGAAGGCCAACGCCATTGCGCAGATCGTGACCGAGAAGGGTTCGAGTGCCGTTCAGAGCCAGGTTAACGAAACTTTTACCGAGACCATTACGAGCATCGGTCTTAAGACGGTGTCCAGCCTGCTCGATTACATGAGCACCGACCAGGTCAGCAACTTTATCGCCAACCTGTCCTCGACGCTTGGCGATTCGATTGAGGACCTGCGAGACGTTCAGGCAAATGCTTCGTCGCTGGCGGGCATTTTGAGCTCTACGTCCGATTCGTTGACGTCGGCGAGCGGTATGCTCCAGCAGACGGGTACGGTCGATGAGTCGACCAAGCAGTTGATGGAGCATGCCAAGAGCGGCATGAGCGATTCCAAAGAAGCGCTGAAGGCCGCCAACGACGCCATCAACGCCGCGATTGACGGAAGCGCGGGCTCGTTCGACAACGTGTCCGCCGAGCTTGCGAAGGCATTCGATGCCGCGAATCAGCATGTCGACCTTACGGTGTCTCAGCTCAACGATGCCGCGGCGGCGCTCAATACACATGCCGACGATATCGACGCCACGGCCGACCAGCTCCGCGGCTTTGCCGAGCAGGTCAGTGACGAAAAGCTCCAGGAGAGCCTTAAATCTGTGGCAACATCGCTGGGCAGGATCGCGGTGGAGTATCGCAACAACGCCAAGGACTTGACGGCAACTGCTAAGTCCCTTTCTGACAGCATGGCAGAGGTCAACAGCACGCGTGCCGAGGTCGATCAGGCCATCGCCGATGCCAAGGCGGGCATTTCGGGCGCCAAGTCCGACTACGATTCCACGTTCTCGGTTAAGGCCAAGGAGCTCAAGAAGACGGTTTCGGGCATCCTGGACTCGCTCGATGGCATCTCGGGTGATCTGGATAGCGCCGTAGACGGCCTGACCGACGCATCCGGTTCGCTGGCAAAGGGCCTCTCCAAGGCTGCAAAGCTGGTCAACAAGGCTTCCGATCAGCTGGGCGAGGCGTCGGACAAGATCAGCGCGTTTAAGGACGAGCTCGATGGCGCCCTGATGTCGGACGACCTTGCCACGATCAAGACGATGATTGGCAACGACCCCGAGGGCCTTGCCGTGTCGCTTTCCGGTCCCGTCGCACTCGACCGCAAGCCGGTCTATCCGATCCGCAACTACGGTTCAGCCATGGCGCCGTTCTACACGATTCTGTCGCTCTGGGTCGGCTCGATCGTGCTGGCGGCCATGATGAAGGTCTCGGTTGACGATGAGCTTATCAACGAGCTCATCCCCGTGCGCCTGCACGAGATCTACCTGGGTCGCTACCTGTTCTTTGGCGGTTTGGCCCTGCTGCAGGCAACGCTCGTGTGCGCGGGCGACATCCTGTTCTTTGGCATTCAGTGCGACAACCCGCTGCAGTTTGTGCTGGCGGGCTGGGTCGCGAGTCTCGTGTTCTCCAATATCGTCTACACGCTTACGGTTTCGTTTGGCGATATCGGCAAGGCGCTCGCTGTCGTGCTGTTGGTCATGCAGGTCGGCGGTTCGGGCGGCACGTTCCCCATCGAGATGACCGGTCCTGTGTTCCAGGCGATCTATCCGTTCCTGCCGTTCACTCACGGCATCAACGCCATGCATGCCGCCATGGCTGGCGCCTACCATATGGAGTACTGGATTGAACTGGGCATTCTGGCGAGCTATCTGATTCCGTCTCTGGCCCTGGGCGTCGTCTTCCGCCGCCCGGTCATCAAAGCCAACGACTGGATCATCGAAAAGTTGGAGTCGACAAAGCTAATTTAGTGCGGCAACGTTAACGCTGATGTAGCACTAATGCCAGCGAGCGAGCCGCATTTGCGCCAAGGTGACGTGAAATGAAAGGGCGCTGACCTTCTGGTCGCGCCCTTGAAATTGAACGTCAGATTGGCGTGAATGCGGCTCCGGGGGGTCCGGTACGCCCTGTTTTTATTTGACCATGAGGCGGCACGCAGCCATACGCGTGCGGACACCACGCCCAGATTGAGTGCGAGGATGTTCCATGGCCCAATACGCTGCCAACGAAATCGAAAACATGCCCGATAGCCCTGTGGCCCGTGAGGATTTGGGCGCGGGCGGTATTCCCCGGGGTGCCGGCGCACGCTCGCCGCTGTTCTGGAAAGTTCTGCTATTTTCGGTGGCGGTCATCTGGGGCTACTCCTTTACCACTATGAAGGGCGCGCTCGACACCATGCCGGTGTTCGAGCTGGTCTACGTTCGCTTTCTTCCGGCATCACTGGTTATGTTTGCCATTTTCCATAAGCGCATCATCGCTCATTTCAATGCCCGCAACCTGATCGTCGGACTGGGCATGGGTGCGCTCATGTGGGGAGCATACGGACTGCAGACGATCGGCCTGGCGCAGACCACGGCAGGCAAAAGCGCGTTTTTGACGGGCACGTACTGCATCTTGGTTCCGTTTGCGAGCTACGTCCTAAGCGGCGAAAAGCTTACCCGTTACAACTTGGGCGCCGCGTTGCTGTGCCTGGCGGGCATTGGCTTGGTGGCGCTCGATAGCGTCGAGTTCAATGCCGGCGATGCCATTACGCTGGGCGGCGCGGTCTTCTTTGCCATCCAGATGGCGGTGACCGCCAAGTACGGTCGCAAGATGGACATCAACGTCATCACGTTTTGGATGTTTGTGGGCAATGGCGTCTTGAGCCTGATCTCGTCGCTGTTGTTCGAGACCCAAGCGCCCGCGTCCGTGTGGACGCCGAGCTTTATCGGCGTGATGGCCTTCCTCTCGGTGGGCTGCACGTGCGTGGCGCTGCTCATCCAAAACGTCGGCTTGGCGCACGTCCCGGCCTCGACGGGCTCACTGCTTCTTTCGATGGAGTCCCCCTCGGGCGTGCTGTTCTCGGTGCTGCTGATGGGGGAGGCGCTCACCTCGCGCCTGCTTGCCGGCTTTGCGCTCATCTTCCTGTCGATTATTTTGAGCGAGACGCATTTCGATTTCTTGCGCCGAAAATCACACCCGCAATTGTAAACAACTTGTTGCGCCGCCCTCCCAGGGCGGCATTTTTTATGTCATGCCCTTACAGTTGTGCCTTGCACTTTACGCTATCAAAGTGCGTGCTGCAAAAACGTTACTGGAGGGCATCTATGGTACCAGCTCTGTCCGATTTTCAACCGCAACCAGCGCCTCAGGCTACCACAGCGGCGCAGACCGCTATCGGTGACGGTCTTGTCGCAGAAGCTCAGGCTTTTGCAGACGAGCTCGCTGCGTGGCGACACGATCTACACCAGATGCCCGAGCTCGGTAACAATCTTCCGCAGACGTCTGCCTATATCCAGGCACGTCTGGACGAGATGGACATCCCCCATACCACGCTCGTCGACGGTTCCTGCGTCGTTGGCCTGATCGGTGCCGGTGCGGCCGCGGCCGCTCAGGGCAATGGCACGCGCAAGGACGAGCAGGCCGGAACGGTCGTCATGCTCCGAGGCGATATGGATGCCCTGCCCGTTGTCGAGGAATCCGGCGAGCCCTTTGCATCCACCAATGGCTGCATGCATGCTTGCGGTCACGATATGCACGCGACGGCGCTGCTTGGTGCGGCGCGCCTGCTCAAGGCCCGCGAGGCCGAGCTCGTCGACGCCAATGCCACCGTCAAACTGCTGTTCCAGCCGGGCGAGGAGACCTTTGAGGGGGCACGCGCTGCCATCGCCGACGGCTTGCTCGAGAACCCGCGCCCTCAGGCGGCCTTTGCCATGCATGTCAACAGACAGTCGCCGCTTGGCCTGGTGCTCTACGGCAGTCCAGCGCTTTCGGGCGTGTACGGTTTCCGCATCACGCTCCAGGGCAAGGGCGGCCATGGCTCGAGCCCCGAGATCTGCATCGACCCCATCACGGCCGGCGTCCATGTGCACCTGGCGCTCCAGGAGCTTATCGCCCGCGAGGTGCCGGCGGCCAAGGAAGTCGCACTTACCGTTGGTAAGTTTGCTGGCGGCTTGGCGGCCAACGTCATCCCCGACACCTGCGTGCTCGAGGGAACGCTGCGCGGCTTTGATGTTGAGCTCATGGAGCACCTCAAGACCCGCATCGCGGAGGTCGTTAACGGCGTTGCCACAACATATCGTACGCCGGCGACCATCGAGACGCTTTCGGATGTTCCGCCGCTTGTACTCGACAGCGATATGACTCAGGCGTCGCTTGGCTACGTGGGCGCAGTGCTGCCCAAGGCGGCTTTCTTGCCGCTTTTCCATGCCATGGCGAGTGAGGACTTCGCGCTTATCTCGAGCAAGATTCCGAGTGCGTACTTTACCGTGGGCGCGGCCGTAACCGACACGGACGAACACTTTGCCCAGCACCATCCCAAGGCACGTTTTAACGATGCCGAGCTGCCGCTCGGTGCCGCGGCCTATACCGCCGTCGCTTTGGGCTATATCGCCGACCACCGGTAGCACC
>CABTAA010000003.1 GCA_902482615.1 uncultured Collinsella sp. | reverse complement strand
GCAGTACCGCATTTGCAAGGAGGTACTCGACAGCTGCCGCCGCAACGAGTCCATCTCCAAACTGGTCAAGGGCTTCATGATCGAATCGTACCTTGAGGACGGCAACCAGCCGGTCGATGGCGGTGTCTTTGGTAAGTCGATCACCGACCCGTGCCTGGGCTGGGAAAAGACCGACTACCTCATCCACGAGATCGCGGAGCGGGTGTAGAGTTACGCGGTTTTACCAAACCGCGTAACTACTCGACGCCGCGGACGCTCATGCGTCCGCGGCGGTCTGTGCTAAATCGCGACGACAGCTGGCAACCAAGCGTTCTGCCGAGCAAATCGTCCGTTGTTCACCTCAATCGACCGATTATCCCTCGTATACGATACGGCCATCGGAGACAGTGAACAGAACCTTGGTATCGGAGATCTTCTTGGGATCGCAATTAAGGATGTCTTGGTCGAGCACCGTAAGGTCGGTGAGCTTGCCCACCTCGAGCGTACCGACTTTATCCTCCATGTAGTTCTCGAAGGCAACGTTTTTGGTATATGCCTCGAGCGCCTGATATGCCGTGATGGCCTGCTCGGGCCAACGGTACATATCAGTGTCCTCCTCCTCGGGAAACGGGCTGTTGCGCGTAACGGCCACCTCGATCTCCTCGAGCGGCGCATAGCCGGTGACCGGGCCATCGCTCGCACCGGAGATAAAGCAGCCGGCCTCGAGCATGTTCTTGACGGGGTAGAACTTCATGGCGCGATCCTCGCCCACCATGGCGATCTCGAGGTCGCACAAAGAATCGTGATACATCCACAGGAACTGCAGCGCGCACACGATGTCGAGATCGGCGACGCGCTTAATGTCCTCGTCGGTGATTGCGCACACATGCGTCATGGTGTTGCGGCGATCATCGCGCTCGCCGTTCTCCTTGACGCAGCGCTCGTAGGCATCGAGTGTATTGTGGACGGCGCCGTCGCCGATCGCGTGAACATGAATCTGAACACCCTCTTTGTCGAGGGCGGCCACCATGTCGCTGAACTCCTGCTGGTCCCAGACGGACTCGCCGTGCCAGTTATCGCCCTTACCGGCGGCGGAGGTATATGGCTCGAGCATCACGGCGCTGCCGCCCTCGGTAACGCCATCGGAGTAGATCTTGACCGTACCGGTAGAGATCATGTTGCTATCGAACTTCTTGAGGTCCTTCACGGTTTTAAGGGCCTTTTTAGCCGTCATGCCGGGCACAATGGTAGGAAGTACTCGCATGCGCAGGTTAAGCTTGCCCTCTTTCTCAAGGTCAGTATAGAACTGGCAATCCTGTGCCGTAGTCTCTCCCACGACGCTTATGTTGGTAATGCCGGTGATGCCGTATTTCGTAGCCACCTGCTGGTACTTGTCGATAGCGTTCTCAAGCTCCTTGTCCGTATGCTCGACGGAGACAACCTCCCTCACCATAGTGGCAGCAGAATCGATCAAGTAGCCAGTCGCCTCGCCGTTTGCATCGCGGGTGATGATGCCGCCCGTGGGATTGGGGGTATCGTTATCGATGCCCGCAAGCTCGAGCGCACGGCTGTTGACCCACACCGAATGATAGGAAACATCGGTCAGCATGATGGGCTTATCGGAGCAGATCTCGTCGAGGATGGACTTGTTGGGGCCGGGATTGGTGCCATCCTCTTGCTCGAAGGCGTTGATCATGAACGAGCCGCCAACGTAAGCCTCATCATCGGGATGTTTGGTTACAAAATCACTGACCACCTTCTTATACTCATCGATCGTGGTGCTCTTGGTAAGATCGATCTCGTACAGCGCGGTCACCCAGTTGCCCGGAGCGTGGATATGGCCGTCCATAAAGCCGGGGGTCACCATACCGCCATCAAGATCGATGACGCGCGTGTTGTCATCGATGTACTCGTCAACACCGGAGTCTTCGCCTACATATACGATCTTGTTGCCCGAGACAGCCAGGGCGGCCGCAGTGTCGCCCTCTTTGACCATCGTCTGAATCGTGCCGTTACGAAAGACGATGGATGCCTTATCGGAACTCGCGCCGCCGGTGCTTCCGGCATTTGAAGAATTGTTGGCGCAACCGGCGGCACCCACCGCAACAGCCGCGGCGCCCAACGTGCTCAGGCCGAGAAAGCTTCTACGGGAAACGGGGGGATAGAGGTCTTCATATAACCCACCTTTCTATTGACATCGCCGCGCTTTCGCGACGCTTGCTATCACCTGAATAGCACCCCCGGGTATAAACTTGCCTGCACAAACGGGGTTATTGCCGTAAGCGGAGGCTTATATCCCCTATAACCCTGCCTTTAACCTGCCCAAAAGCTCTGAAGAAGCTCGGACCGCGATGAGACACCGCATTTACGGAATATCGTGTGAACATGCGATTTGACCGTGCCGACGGAGATAAATAAATCATTCGCTATGACGCGGTTATCCTGGCCATCGAGCAGAAGGTCGAGCACTTCGCGTTCACGCGCGGAGATATCGTGCTGGTCGCAGAATGCCGAAAAACGGACCTCCGCAATCTGTTTGGCAGAGGTGCCAGACGTTGTGGGCGGAGCAGAAAAGCGCAACGACAAGATCCGCGATGCCGCACGAACGGTATATATCGCGGCCACCACGCTCATGATGTTCTCTGGGATGTTTCTGCCGTAGGCAAAATACAGGTAATCGGTGACTTCGATCCGCCCAATATTCAGCCCGAGAACGCGTACATCCTCGATCAGGACAAACGCCGTCAACACAGCCATCACAATAAGAAACCTGCCGTAGCGTGCATAGAAGCTCTTTCGCGCCAACGGCTTGCTTTTGCGGTAGCAGACGAAAATCATGCCAAACGCCACGAACATGAACAAGGAGCGCAACGCATAAAAGGCGAGTTGTTTGATTGAATCGGGCTGCAACACAAGCGACATGGCCTCGAAAGCAGAAAAGGCGATGCAGGGCACGAGCATGTGAAGCCGGCTCGTCTTGTTTACGATCGCCAATGCAAATGCCCACATGCTCGCCATGATTCCAATCGATAGGACGAGTTTCGTTATGGGGTGAGTCATGGGAAATTGGCTGCTGAGGATATCTGCCATCATCTTACGGCCCTGATACTCATCGAGGAATACGATGGCGCTTTCGAGCATGTCGAAGAAAAAGAAGGCCGAGACCGTCAAGTAGCTTGTTCGATGTGAGACGAGGTACGTGCATACCGATACGCACACCGCCACCATGCAAACCAAGACGAACGTAATTCCGTAGAAGAAGTAGAACGCGCTCACTACCGGGCCTTTCGCTTATTGATATGTGCTGCGGATAAACTTTACGCCAAAGACATGCAGGTCGCTGCCTTCAGTGCAAAATCCAACCAAAGAAAGGAGGGTGGAAGACGCATATCCCCCACCCCAGCGCATGGGCGAAACTAGCCAGAATGAGAGTGGATAATCTCCCGTTTTTGGCCTATACCAGCACTAAAAGTGGGAGATTACCCACTCTCATCGAGCAAGCGTCCAACAATCCACTCTCATTCCTTCTTAGGGCCTCCGTCCCCGAGGGATCGAGGCTCGTCTGCCGAATGGTCAATGCGGCAGTCCTGCGTCCATGTCACACTCATAGATGGCCTGACCCAACTTGGAAGGAGCCTCCATGAGCCTTGACAACGTAGCCCTGCGCGCCGCCACGCTTGATGACCTAACCGGCATCGCCGCCATCTACAACCAGCTGTGGTGCAATACGCTGCGCAACCGCGGCGACGTCGAAGCTGCCGATTTCTGCGCCCGCTTCAATATTGCCATGCAGCTGCAGCGCTCCCCCATCGCGCTCGTTGCCGAGGCCGAGGGCCGTATCATCGCCGCTTGCTGCATCGGCATCTTCGAGGACGGCAAGCCACGCACCAATCCCACGTGGGAGCCCTGCTACGACGAGATGCTTGCCCGGGCAACCGAAATGGCCAAAACCGCCGACGCCAAGCTCGAGGGTTCGCTCTTTGGCGACAGCCGCGAGAAAGCCACGGCCGACCGCTTCGCCGCCACGGGCAATGAGTACGCCCAAGGCCAGCTCAACCTGATCATCATCGTGCCCGACTGGCAGGGCAAGGGACTCGGCCGCGCGCTCATCGACCTTGCGCGCGCCGAGCTCGCCAAGGCCGGCTGCACCAAGTTCTTCCTGATGAGCGACTGCAACTCCGACTGGCAGTTCTACGAGCACCTCAACATGAAGCGCATCTTGGAGGACCACAGCCAAGACACCGGCGACGGTTTTATCGTTTATATGTATGGAGGCGAGACGCAGGATTAACCTGCGTCTCGCCCCATGGGCTTTCTCCATGACAGTCAGCAATCAGCCAAGAGAGCTAACAGGGTGCGCTCTCCTCGACAGTAGGGACATTCATCCTGCGAAGCGTGATATAGATGACCGCGCGGACACTCAACCGTCTCAGACAGATACAGGGCGAGCAGGCGCGCCCATGTGCGCGCATCAAGGCGCTCATGCGCTTTGCCAAAGAGCGACCGGCGGAAAGCCTCGCCCATAAGGTTGCCAAAATCATCGAGCGCAAGAGCGTACTTTGGGACAACATATCCGATCAGCGTCCCCACAAAGGGGCTGCGCCCATTGCACACGCAGCTATTGAGCGGAAGAGCCGGAATATCGTCGTCTAGGTCAAAAATGTCTAGGTCCAGCTCGCCAGAACTGTACGGATGAATTCCGCGATTGAGCATCTTGAAGATATGGACCGCGAGTCCAAAGTCGTCCGTCTGAGGCGTAAACACCGGAGCATTCGTGGCGGCTGCCAGGCTCTCGAAATCGCTGACGCCAGTTGTCTCCATGAGCTTGAGCACCTCCGGTGCGATATATCCTGGTGCTGCACAGGTGGTTTGGTAGCTCACATCTGAAAGTGTGAAAGCATACGAATCGGTGTCGAGAAGCATGAGGCTGCCCTTCTCGCTCACAAGAATGTTGCGGGGATTGCAGTCACCCAAGGTAATACCGATATCATGGAGGCCCGCGGTGAGTCTGCACAGCTCAATGAGCAACTCGATTTTTTGACGCTCAGTCATAGTGGGCGCCACGGGGTTGCGCGGAAATTGCGACACGACGTCGATCGAAACACACCCTTCGGCACCAAACATGTAATAGCCCTTGAATCCAGTACCGTCGGGACGTTCGTAGAGTCCCCCGAGTGGCCAGGCAAGCTTAAGAAGCAGTTGCTTTTTGCGCTCAAAGAGCACCGAAAGTATCGCCGCCATCGACTCGATCTTGCGAGCAGTCTGAGGCGTGGGGTTGTGATAGATCTTGGCGACGAACGGCTCTCCTACGATCCGACACACGGAACCCTCGCGTCCATACCCCATTTCTTCGTCACTGAGCTCAAAGGTCCGACCGCTGCTGTCGTATAGCATCTGGGGGACTCCCTTCGTTATTCGTAGGTCGGATCGGTGTTAATGGGCACGTCGCGCGGGCCGCCAGCTGCACCCTCGTCATGCTTTTTGACAAATGCTCGGCACGCCTTGAGCAATTCGTCATATTCGAAGCAAATGCCGAGCATGTTCTCTAGCATCGCGATTGGCTCAAGCGCAGGCACATCGGTGCCGCCCTCGGCCGGAAGCACCACGGTGGCCTCGAGATTCAGCGCATCGGGATCAAGCGAGATATTGATGCTCGAAGCAGCCTCCGGTCCTGCCGGCTTGGGATCAAGCTCGGCCCGAGGAACAGACTCCGCAGCATGCTCCACAACAGGTTCGGCTTCGGGCTCAGTCGCAGACTCCACTTTGGGCTCCGGCACGGGATGGGGCTCCGTCACAGGAACAGGCTCGGGCACGGGTTCTGTCACAGGCACGGGTTCCGCAACGGGCTCGGGCATGGGCGCAGGCTCCTCCTTCAAAACAGCAGCGGACTCCACGTGGTCCCAATCGAGCGCAACAACAACGGTCGCGTCATCGTACGTGTAGCGGTTTCCTTGGATGCGATGGAGAACGTTCTCGACGCGCTTTTCCAATGCGGCATCAATATCCGATGCGCCCACAGACTTGTACCCGGCACCCATAAAGAGATGCACGCCCTTCTCTTTGAGCTTCTCGTTGTTAAACTCGGGCACCAGAAGCTCCAGGACGCCATCGGTAGCGAGAAGAAACCCCTGGACATGCCCACAACAAGCCCCGATCTCCCACTTTTCCCTGCAATAGAGCGGATACGTCCCAGCACTTCCCACACGGCTCGGGCGCGTAAGGAGCTCGAATCCGGCATCGGTCTTGGCGATGACACCCGAATCGCCCGCGGAGCCATAGAACAGCTGATCACCATCGTAAACGGCAATTGCGAGCGTCGCATCGAACTCGTTGGCAGGCAGCTCCATTGATGCGGCCTTCTTGACCACAGCGTTATTTGCCTTGATCATGGCCTGCTCCAAAAAACGAGGCATCGAGATCGCCAGGGCACTGTCGCCCGTTGCGCACCAGGTGCCAATCAGCTCGCACATCGTCGACACGGCGGTGTTGACGGCGGCATGGGCGCCGATATCGCTGTGAGCCTCGGAGCCCAAGCCATCCGCCACGGCCGCGACAACGTACTCCTTGCCCGGCAGGAGTCGATCCCTCTTGCCTCCATCCTTCCAGATCGCCACCTGCTTAACGCGACGGATCATATGCGCATCCTGGCAACGCGTACCGTAGCAGCGATGAGCAACGCCGCGCTTTGTCACCCCGGCAACGCCGATGGTGCGAGGCTGACCTAATTTCTTATCAAAAGACATTGCTGACCTCCTACTGATTCCCACGGACAAAATCGTCGAGCGTGCAGACCTGAACATCAACATCCGGACGCGTATTCAGGCACTCCTCAAAGAGCTGGCGCTCCGAACCCACGGCACCGGGTTCGGACATGACACGCATGCTGGCGCCGATCAGCTTAAAGGCATCGGTGATAGCCTTGCCCTTGTCGTCCGAAAGCTTGAACCACATACCGTCGGCGCGACAGAGCTCGGCAAACTCGTCCTTGGAATAGTCGCCGTAGCCAAACGGCAGGAACAGCACTTTGCCGGACTCCACCAGCTTGCTGATGCGATCGGCAGCTGCAGACACATCGCCCGCTGGCTCATCGTGTCCGTCGGTCAATAAGACCACAACCGTCTTATAGGGAGCCTTGCGTGTTTTCTCCTTAACGCGATGCGCGTACTTGCCTTCGAGCTCGCAGGCAGTCAGAAGCGCCTGGTTAAGGCTGGTAAGACCGCCAGCTTTAAGCTCAAGATCGCCGGATACCTTGCTTGCCGGGACAAAGATGTCATCGATGTCGCGCTCGTAGTCGGCGCTCTCCACGCTGCCGCCATTGCGAAGGTTATGAACCGTGACATCGGTGCCAAAGGACACAAGGGCCACATCGACGATTCCTGCCGAAAGCGGGTCGTCGGCGATGTCCTTGCAAAGGTTGTGCAGACCCGCATTGATGGCCTTCATGACCCTATTGACGGACCAGGAGCGGTCGGCAACGATAATGACGCCGCGGCGCGTCTCGGACAGACCACCGCCGCCAAACGCATCCAGAAGATCGGCCTCATAGGCGTCGCGGGCATTCGGGGGAAGAACTTCTGTCTGGATGAAATCGTCCAAGTCGTTGACACTATAATTGCTGGTCATAGGAGGTTTCCTTTCTCTCTTGAGGCTTCTTTTGGCCTCCTGTTGGCATTGCATTATGGGTTGGCGGACGCCGCTTTCTGGGACAACCGTTCAGCTGAATCGCAGGCACAGGCCGCCAAGGCGCATCACGCCTACGAGCGATAAGACGCCATGAGTGCGGCGCGCGCTTCATAGGCATCCGAATACCGAGCGGCAGGCTTTTGCGCCATTGCACGGCGCAAGAAATCGGCAAAGGGGATATTTCGCGGCAGAGCGCGAACGTCGCGCGTGCCGAACATGAACTTGGCGATCACCTTGGCCGTGCTATATACATCGCTCGCCGGTGAGGCAATGCCGAGATTACGCAGCTCAGGAGCCTCGTATCCACGCGAAATAACGCGCTCGCCCACCAGCGGACCGGCACACTCCGCTACCGAGGCACACAGGCCAAAATCGATGAGCACCACATGACCATCGGGCGTAACGATCCAATTGCCGGGATGCGGGTCGCGATGTATGTAGCCGGCGCGACATACCACGGCCATAGCATCGAACATGCCCAGCACGAGCGAAAAGAGCTCGCGAGACGAAAGCGGCCAGCCTTCGCTGGCACGACGCTCAACATGGGCAAGGACATCCTCCCCTTGGACAAAGCGCTCGCGCAGGCAAAGGTGCTTACCGCCAATACGGCGATCTTCCACATAGGCCATGCCGTCTACCTGCGGAAACATTTCGTAGCCTTTAAACGGTCCACCTAGGAGCGCATATTCGTTACGGAGCCTGTCCTCGGCGTCGGGCGTGAGCGCAACCTTGCAGACGTTTCCGTCCGCACGATAGACAAGCGTCTGCTTTGTCTTTCCGCCGTCATAGATGAGCTCCACCGGCTCGCTCAATGCCGGCTTTGGCGGCGTTGGGTTCAGATTCAGCAGCTCGTCGATCATCTCGCGCGCACCGGACAGGTGATCTAGCACACCGGGAGCGCCCGGCTGCTCAAAGGCATTTGCACGGTCGCGGCGATAGCGCACCAGCACGGGATTGACCTCGGTCATCGTGGATTCTCCTTTCTCATTGGATATCGACGCGGCAAGCATACTGAGCCGCTCACGCATCGCTCCGTACACTGCTCAGCTGAACCGATGGAACGGAGCTTCCGCCGCACTTTTGGGCTATCCTAGGGAGAAACTTGAGCACCGCACGCACGCTGCAGCGACGCAAGGGGATGAGCCGACATGGCAAAGGCCACGACAACCCAACAAAACGATTTTGACGCCGTGTTCCGCGCGCTCGACAGCGCCTGCACGCTTCCGTTTGCCAGCTGGTGCGCCCGCACCGGCGGCCACGATCGCATCCGCCTGAGCGTGAGCCCCATCTGGCCCGAAGGCGAGGCCGCCACACGGGTGATCTGCCCCACGGCCAAATCTGCCGATGGGCTCACGGTGGCTCAATATCGCTTTTTCTACGCACTGTTTAGCAGTAACTGGAAAGAAAAGGACCGGTGCATCGCCCTTAAACGCACACTTTTGCCCGCTCAGAATTCCAACTCGAGCACCACGGCAAAACGAGCGCTCTCAAACGCACGCGGCGCCAGCTTGCTCTTGCTCGACCACGGCGATAGTCCCGCCGCGGCCGAAGCGCCAGATGCGACCGACAATCTCTATGCGCATGTGCAACGCGAGCTCTCGCAGCTCTACCTGCAGTACGCCATCCTCGAATCCGAGCGAGACCTGGTGCTCGACATCTGCCGCGACATGCAGGAGCACGTAAAAGAGCGCCTGGGCAAGGCCATCCTCGACCACCCCAAAGTCGAGCTCTATACCGATAAAAAGTACTGGTATCAGTTCCTCCCCCTCGAGAAGAGCCGCAGTTTCGATCGCACCTGCAACCGAATCGCGCAGGCGATGGGCGTGCAGGGCATGGCCGAGGCCGATTCCGAGCTTCCGCTGGTAACTCCGCGAGCGGTGCCATCCGATGCCGAAAAACCGCCCGTGCCCACACTGCCCAAAAAAGCCGACAGCCTTTCCTCGCGCTCAAAGCACCCCGAAAGCGAAGCGGTTAAATACAACGCAAAACGCTTGATCATGGAGA
The DNA here is from genome assembly GCA_902482615.1 of uncultured Collinsella sp. GTDB lineage: Bacteria > Actinomycetota > Coriobacteriia > Coriobacteriales > Coriobacteriaceae > Collinsella. The sequence continues at coordinate 16,734 of CABTAA010000003.1, read as the reverse complement.
ACCTCCAAGACGCTGCGTCCCTCTTGTTCGATGTTCGCGCAGCTGAGGGACCGACGAGTGGCTTTAACATCAAAGAAACGGTGTCCGTCTCGGGAACGTGGCTTTGGGGCTTTACCCAGGGAAACACCTCAGATGACGCCCGCCGCACCCTGCTTGCACCCGATGCGCGGGACAAATGGCTTGTGGCAGGACTGCTCCTCGCAGATTGGCTGCTCGATTGTGCCAAAGGATCGGACGATGATGAGCGTCTGGCGCACATTCAGGGCGCCGTCGACGCCATCGTCGAGCGCCTTGATGGAGATTTGAGCGATGCACCCACCACCGGAGAGCTCGCTGCGCTTTACGACGCGTGCGCGCCAACGCTTATGGCACGCGAATCCCTCGGCCCCCTCATGGCCGGCATTCTCTACTCCCTTGCCTATGGTGCTCACCTTGAACACGCTGGGCTGGGAGCTTCCTCGCTTCAGGCCGACATCAGCACCGTTTGGGCTGTTGGCAAAACCCCTGGCGCGGGCAAACCTAGCGCACCTCGAGAATCAACGGCCATCGCCGTCACCATCGCAAGCTGTCCCGCAGGCGCCGGCGGCACCTACAGCCCCCAAACCTGCAGCACCCACAGCATGGTTCGCATTCCCAAGGCAGCCGCCTGGCTCTTCGGTCGGAGCCCCCGACCCTCGCAGGCGCAGGATGTCGACACCGGCACAACCGTACTCGACGACCCCGCGATTTCGCGTCTGGCTGTCAAGCTCTCTTGGGACGACACGCATGCTGTCTGGCAGCTGGAAGTGTTCAACAGAAACGGCGCAAACTGCGACGGCGAGCTTATCGAAAGTGGCGAAACTGTCGATGTCGCACCGGGAACGCGCATCTGCCTGCGCGGGTCCGAGCGCAATTATTTTCTGCTGCTCTCGGGAGCATAAAGGCGGGGCGGAACTATCTTCCACCCCGCCCCCCACGGTTACCTAAAGAAAAGTCGGATGCGACGACCGTCAACATGTTCACGTACCGCGACGCGCTGCCAGTAATACATCAGCACGAGGATGAGCGGGGCAAAGACCTCGATAACCATTCGTATTTCGATGTCGCGTTCCAACCAAAACGCAAGCGCCACAAACCCTAAAAACGCGACCAAACCCGGTGCCGTCTGATCGACCGGAACCACCGACAGCCCAACGAGCACGACAACCGTGCAGGCAAGCCATGCTATCCCCATCGTGTCACGCACGACAAATCCCAAGACGACGCCGACCACCACTGCCAGCAGCGTGCGAACGTGCAAGGCAAGGGTAAAGCGGCCCAGCGACACATAAACCCCCGCCAGAAAACAAACAAGCCCCAGCACCCACGTCGTCTCACTCACTCCCAGCAGCATATCCGCTAGCATCAATGCCAGCAGAGCTCCGCACGCCCACGTTACACGACGCAGCTCGCGGTTGAGCTCGTGCGCCTCGCCACGCAGCGTCTCGTCTCCCAGATCGCAGAGCTCCAAGGGAAGCCCCTCGGCAACGGGAGCCAAGACCGCCACGGCAACGCGCAGCAAGAGCGCAACCAGCTCAAAGCCCAGCAAAGCCGCCAGACCATAGCAGGCAACAACAATCAGCATTGCCCTCAACAACACCGTAGGCCGCTTGGCGTTGGGAATCGCCTGGCGCACGTCGCGAACCAGGAGGGCATCGACCATGGCCTGGACAACCATAAGACCGGCGCTAAACATGTAGAGCGGGTCGCCGGGCTCGAACAGCACAAGCGGCATGGCCAGCACTAAACCCGTCAGGGCAAAGTGCCGAGCACTGCCCTCGCGGCTAAAACGCAGTGGATCTCCCTCCACATCAATCGCAGGCGTCAGGTCGCGAACATAATAGAACCCCACAAAGCACAGACCGATAAAGACAATAAAGCCCCACCCATAAAAATCGAGATCGGTTGGAGGGTTATTGAGCCAGCTACTCCCCAAAAAGAGCGAAGCGTGGGCAATATCCAGGGCGAACAGCACAACGCTCAACGCATAGAACCACCCCGCCGCCAGAATGCGGCCGGCGGATACCTGAGGCCGCACGGGATTAACCGAGTAATTCATCAAGTCCACCGCCCTTGCCGTCATCTACCTTGGACGACGAATCATCGAGGAAAATAGCAGCGTGTTCGGGGTGAAGAATTTCCTCTGGAAGCGCATCGTCATCCACGAACTCATAAGGGCCCTCAAAAGGATCCCAAAGCTCATCCATCTCCTCGAGGACCTCGCCGAGAGACTGCACGACAAGCCCCACAGCGCGGACCAAGTCCGCCGCGTCGAATACGCCGTCACACTGGGCCTTCAGCTCAAAAAAGTCATCCAGGGCAAAATCGACGCGAACGTTGACCCCCTCGCATGCAAATGTCATGCCACGCGACGCAATGGCCTTTTCGCAGGCGGACCTCTTGTCCGCATCGAGCAGGCAGTCGATGCACACGCTTACGCTCTCACCATCCCCTGTTTCTACGAGACCAATACGAAGCGTTGCCCGGTAGTCGAGATATTTGACCTCGGCGGTAAACTCAGTCGAAGCGATGCCCAAAAGCACATCGATGTCATCCTGAGCTCCCGCCTCGCCACGGCGCGAGGGCACACTGTCCTGGTCGAGCACGGCAACCAGATTTGCTATCCAGCCGGCAGCCATAGCTTCCTCCTTACGGTTGGGAATATTGAGGCCATCCTATCGGCGCGGCAGCCCTCTCCTCTGCGCGCCGTTCAGCTGAACACCAGGGATTGAAGGGCGTTGTGGTGCGTCCGTTTTTGCGCGCCCGTTATACTTAAATGGCCAGAAAGCACCTCGATCGGTGCAGAGCACCAAGCGAGGGGGCGGACATGGAAAACATCTTTTGCGCGGAAGCGCTCAATGGAATAATCCAGGTCAATCCGCTCGCCGAGCTACCCGCCTCCCAAGCGGGCATCGCGATGCGGCCAAGCGGTGAGCCCTCGGGCGCGAGCGCCGATCTTTGGTTTATCGATACTGCCACTGGACCGAATGCGAATGGCGCTGCAAACGCGCCCGCCCGCGGCGCCAAGCTTGCCGCCAAGGTCATGCGCCATGGCTGCGCCGCCCCTCACAAAGAAGCGCTCGAATCCAATGAAGCCTATAAATCCGACTGGTACAAACTGCGCCAGGAGTACGAGACGCTTCACAGCATGAATGGAGCCCAGGGGCACGCGCCCATCGCCTACGCCCTGGGTTGGCGCATTAAAAAGACACCTCGCGGCGAGGTGCGCTACCCCGCCCTTGCTATGGAATATGTCGAGGGCGTCGACATCGTCGAGCTGCGCGAAATCATGAGCGATGCGCACGGCGAGGTCACCGCCACCGACGTCCTCGACACAGCACGCGCCATGGTCACGGCCCTGCTTTGCTGCACGGTCGTTTCGCGCGAGGACGCTCGCTACCTCACCACGGTCTCGCACCGCGACCTTTCGTCCCATAATCTGCGCTTTATGCTGGACAAGGATGGCCAGCACATTGAGCGCGTCATGCTCATCGACTTTGGGCAGAGCGCCCAAAACGACGATCCCGACGTGACGGCGGCCGATGGCAGTGAGCGCCTGAGCACGCCGTTTATCGGCGCGCCCGAGATCTTCGACCAGCGTCAAAGCGAGACACGTCAATGGCGCAACACCAGCCACGCCGACTGCTACTCCATCGGCTGTCTTTTGTATTACCTTCGCTGCGGAGTGTGGCCGCACGAGGCCCAGATTCGAAGCATCTGCGCGCGGAGCCCGGGCGGCCTAAACGCCGCCGAGCTACAGGAGCTCTTTGAACTTAAAAACAAGGGAGCCATCCATCTCGATGGCGCCTATTGCACCGGCAACGATGATCGCACCCTCGATGAGCTCATCGCGCGCTGCACCGAGCCGGGCATTGGCAAAATCGGAGGCCGCTTTGACGTCATTCGCCTGGCAGAGCGCTTGGGAATCGACGAGAACGGCAAGTTGCTGACGAACGGCGCACCGGCGGCCCCCTCGCCTGACAAGGAAAGCGCTCCCCAGCCCAAGAGCCCCTTCCACAAGAAACGCTTGGCCGCCATTGCCTCCTGCCTCTGCGCAGTTGCGGTGGTGGTGGCCATCGCCGTGGCCATTGCATTTGCAACGGGCACTCTCAGCACATCGCAAGAAAACGACCAGCTCGTCCTCTATCCCACCACGGCGCTCTCCGCAGGCCAGCTGCGCGAAAGCGTCAAGTTGGTCCAGGCGCGTCTGGATGCTGCCGGCCTGGGCAAAGCCTCAACCATTGAAAGCATGGACGGCATCTGCGTCGACTTTTCCGCCGGCGCCTTTGATGTTCCCGACGAGCTTGACGGGGGCGATGGCGACAGCGATTCATCTCAGGCATCCTCATCGTCCGGATCAAACGACACGGCGAGCATGTATCGCGACGACGTGACGGAATTGCTATCCCGTCCGCTCGAGCTCTACCTCGTCTGCATCGATGCGGAGGGCAACGACCTCACGTCCTACGAGCACATCTATCGAACGGAAATCAAAGACGTCGCGGTCAAGACGGGCAAGGTCGACGGCCTGGAGCCCGATGCCTGCGCCAACCCTAATCGCTATGCCTATCTTGAGCTCACCCTGACCGACGGTGCAAATAAGCGCCTCAAAGAGAGCTGCGGCGACTGGCTCGACCAAGGTGTTCTTGCCTTCGACGTTGACGGGCCATCGTGGAACACGGTCTCGACCGTATCGCTCGGCAAGGGTCGTTACGCCTTTACGGCCAATAGTCTCGCACCATCCCAGAAGCTCTGCGAGGTGCTTGCCGAGGCACTGCGCTCCGAAAGCTATCGCACGAGCTTCCGCGGCAGCTTGGTTCCGCAGGTAACGTGGATTGACGACGATTTAACGGGCGACAACCAGGTCAAGCAAAGTGCCCTCGAGGACGACGGCACCCTCGTTTCCTTTGCGAGTTATGACACGCTTTCTCGCGGAGAGCGCGTTGATGCCCTTGAGGCCCTCGCAACACGCCTGGATACCCTTAGCGTCCCCTATGCACTCGGCGACTCCAACGACGGTAAGGGCATCGCTGCGCAGATCCAGAGGCTCGATCTGGGAGAGGCGGCAGCGGACCTTATCTGCGCCAGTCCCTCTATCGAAGTCTCCTGCGGTTTACTAAAACACGTACTCAGATCACCGGTTGTCGAAGCCGTCAGCACCTCGACAGGCACAAAGGCAGTGCAGGTAAGCGACGGCAGCACGAACGGCGACGCAAATATGAGCGCAGTGGCACAGGCCGCTGCCGATGCAGGCGGCGCCTGGGTCTACCTCAGCCTGGGAGACACCCCCATCATGCGTACGTGGGTAGACGCCGCCTCAAAGCAGCTCACCTTTGATATTTCGTGCGCCACGGGCAAACCGCTCGATACCTCAAACGAATATCTTGCAGACCTAGTATCCGTTGTTGTCGCCACCACCAAACTGCCCTTTATGCACGTCGGCTACTGCGGTCGCATGGACCTTGCTCTTTCGGGCGCCCCAGGGGCGCTCGATGCTGAAGTCGACGAGGCGCGCGACGCCATCAAGGCCGCGCTCCCCTCGGCAACGGTTGGCACGAGCGCTTATGACGATACGGAACTCCTAGTATCCCTCGACCTTACCGTCGACGATGCCTTTGCGCAGGAGGCCGTCGATACGGTCGAGACGCTCTACAACGCCATGGATTTTGACAGTACGCCGTTTGACCAGGTAACGTTCTATCTTGCCGACGAGCGGGGGGATGAACGAGCCCGCATTTGGTTCTTGCGCTGCGATGGAGCAGGCGAGCAGAGCGGCCACGTCACGGTAAGCGGATCGATTCGCGGGGGCCGCTTCGAAGAGCAACGTCAACGCGTGATCGACGCCGCCGAGGCAAATGCCTTTTTCCAGGAGCATATGGACGATCTGTCCTCTTGGCTCCTCTAGCCTCTAGCTGGCTACGCCCCATGTTCGGCGAGCCTTAAGCGCATCAATCCGGATCACACGACGCGAACGATCGATGCAGCACTCGACACCGCAGGCAAACGTCGACGTCAGACGATCGCACACCGCCGAGTGTGCCCCATCGAAGCTCTTCTCATCCGGAAACTTGGGGAGCTGGATCTCGATTCCTCGCTGGGGAAATCCCGCACCGCGCGCGATGGGAACAGCGTCGTCAACGGTTGCCACAAATCGCCCCGTGAGTCCATAAAATCCCAAGTCACGCGGGGCAACCGGAACCCATTGCCCCGACGAGCGCTCGGTAGCGTAATCGTATGCCGCCTCGCTCATGCCAAAAGCGCTGTGCATGGGCAGCATTCCGTCCCGTCCATCGCGCGTAGGATCGATGATGTACCATGCCGGGCGACCGCGCTCTCCCAGGTTCACGACGCACCAGGCATGCCCTGTTGGATCACCGGCACGGCGGCGACCCCAGGCATAAACACAGTCGATACCAGCACGATCCAGCAGATACTTAAAGCCTTTCGCCCACCCCTCGCACACGGCACGGCGCTTAAGCAGCGGGCCATCCGCCGAATGCGAGTACGGCCGGCCGTTCTGGAATCGATATCGTGCAAGATAGGCATCGTGGATTGCCAAGACCCGGTCGAAGACCGATGCTCCCACCGGCGCTGTCTGGAGAATTGACTCAGCAGCACGCTCCATCTTGGCAAGATTTGTATAGAGCCTGGTGACCGACTGCTTGTATCCCTTGGCATAATTTGGCACAAGCAAGACTTTTTCACCGTGGCGGCAGTAGTGCACACCGCCCAAGAGATGAATGAGCTCGGGACAGTCGCAGCGCAAAAGCTCGACGAGCGCCTTGATGGTATCCATGCCCGCACACGCCGAAACCTCACAGTCCTTCTGCCCGTTGAGCACGCATTCGAGCAGCGTATCGTATGCGCGCTGGGCTTCGGGGGCCAGGTGTGCCCTGTTAAACATGCCCCCGGGTCGCACGTTTCCCTTCGAGTCGATCATACAAGCCCCCAATCTGTTTGGTTTTCCCAGATTGTGAGCCCGCACACCCAAGCCGCACGGCCCGCCGTTCAGCTGAAACCACCACACAAAAAGTCCGCCGACCATTGAAGTCGGCGGACTTTCGTGTGCGGACAATCAAGCCCTGTTCACCATGGAACTACTATTTACAGCGCGCCTTGGGCTGCTGCTGGGTGATGCAGTGAATGTTGCCGCCGCCGTAAATAACCTCGCGGGTCATGATACCGATGACTTCGCGGTCCGGATAAGCAGCCTGGATATCCTTGAGCGCCTGGGCGTCGTTAGGGTCACCGAACTGCGGCACAAGCACCGCTCCGTTGATGGGCAGGAAATTGAGATAGCTCGGCTCGAAGGCGTCCTCGGGGGTACGCGGCAGCACGCCCTCGACGGGATCAATCGTGCTGGCCTCCTCTTCGGTCATATATACCGAGGTCGCAGGCATGATTACCTTGTGGACCTTGAGTTTGCGGCCACGGGCATCCGTCGTCTCGGAAAGCGTCTTATACGCCTCCTGGCACTCCTTGTAGAACTTATGGTTGGGATCATCGGTCCACATGCAGCAGACTTCGCCGGGTGCACTAAAGCATGCGACGTCGTCCACATGACCGTTCGTTTCGTACGGATCGATTCCGTCCTTGATCCAGATAACCTTCTCGATACCGAGGTACTCAGAGAGCTTCTCCTCAATCTGCTCCTTGGTGTACTGCGGGTTGCGGTCCTCGTTGAGCAGACACATCTCGGTGGTCACGACGGTACCTTGACCATCACAGTTGAACGAGCCGCCCTCGAGGATGTAATCCTCGGGACGATAACGGTTAACCTGCTCAAGCTGTGCCACCTGCAGGCCAATAGAAGCGTCCTTGTCCCACGGGAAGTACAGGCCGTCAATGAAACCGCCGTAAGCATTAAAGTGGAAGTGCGAAAGGGCAACCTCACCATTGTCATTAACGAGGAACGCCGGGCCAGGGTCGCGAATCCAGCTGTCGTTGTACTCCATGTGGATAACGCGCACGTTCTCAACACCGTCGAAGATCTCGCACACCGCGGGGAAGTCCTCGGTGTTCACGCCTACCGTAATGGGCTGAAAGCGTGCAACGGTCTTGATAATCTCGGTGAAGACCTTCTGCGCCGGCTTGGCACCGCAGCGCCACACGTCGGAGCGGTGCGGCCACAGAATCCAGGTGCGCTCCTGCTCCTCATACTCGCCGGGCATATAGAACCCGTCCTTCTTAGGCGTGGACTCACTCTCGTAGATAGTCTTCATTTCAAGCTCCTTGATCTCGATGCTTTTGCTTGACGAGACCATAATGCAGCCGTACCGAGATGTCCTCAATGGTCCCTCGAGCCCCTTTCAGCGACCGCCGGTATACCATTCGCTGACCTAAAGTTCTATTCAGGCCGAGAACATGACATACTGGGTTCCACAATGGAAAGGACGCCCTATGCCCCCATGCAATAAACAGCAGACTATTGAGCTGGACAGTACGACCTGGACCGCCCTCAACGAGCTCGCGCTCGCAATCCACGCATCACACGGTGTCGATATGCTGCAAAAGGAGACACTCGAGGGAACGACAGGACTCGTGCCCCATCGGATCGCCATGTTCGACCTGATCGAGGCGGCGGGCAGCGATGCCCCACGCTACGTCCACCCCGTAAGCAGCGGAATGGACGACCGCGCACTGAGCGACTACTACAACCGCTACGCCGCGATGGACTATACAACATGGTGCTTTGACCTACATAAGGTCGGCGTCTACCGCGACCTCGACCTCGTCGACGTCGAGCGACGCGATGCCACGCCCATCTATCGCAAATGGATGGAACCCCAGGGCGTCTACTTTGGCTGTACGGCCACGCTCGCGCACAACGACAGCCCGCTGGGAAGCATCACACTGTTTCGCGAACGCACGGCCGGAGACTTCACCGACACCGAGCTCGCAATCCTGCTCGAAGTCGCTCGGCACGCGAGCCTCGCGCTCGCCAACCTCTATCCTCGGGGCATTAAACTCACCCAGACAGAAGACACAAACCAGCTGAATGCTTTCATTGCAGAACACAATATCCAACCGCGCGAAGCCGAAGTCATGCGGCTCATGCTCGACGGCAAAACGAACAAACAGATGGCAAACGAGCTATTCATAAGCGAGTCAACCGTCAAAAAGCACGTCAACGCCATCTATCGCAAGCTCGGCGTCAGCAACCGCCTGGGCCTCATGACTGCCATGCAAAACATCCCGCGATAAAAAAGGGCGCCCTCCATGCGGAGAACGCCCTTTGATTTCGCCGTTGAATGAGAAGCGGCCCTACGCTATGCAATGAGCCCATTCAGGCGCTTTTGTTCCTTTGCAGCAAGTGCAATGGAAACCAAGCCGGTAATGGCATCGGCTGCAACCAAGGCAATCCAAACACCCTGCGCGCCCATCATGCTGCCAAGCAAGTACATGAGCGGTACGGAACAGATCACGTAACGGAGCAGGCCGCAGAACGTGGCGATACCCACCTTCTCGTTCGCCTGGAAGTACATCGACATGGTCATGGCAAGATAGCCCAGGGCAACAGCCAGGATGACGGTACGCGTGGCGTTGGCGGCAACCTCAACGAGCGCGGGATCGCTGCCGGCAAAGAAGGCACACACCGGCGTGGCGGCAAGCCAGAGTACAACGGTGACCAGCGCCAGCGTCACAACCTGGTACTTAAGCGTGCAGGAAAGCGTCTCCTTAAGACGCGCCCATGCCTTGGCACCGGCATTGAAGGCAGCGATGGGCTGCAAACCATAGGAGAAGCACTGGGCGACCATCATGGTGATGTAGAGAATGTAGCCGTTGATTACGCCGAATGCAGCGATGTAGAGCGAACCCATGTCACCGCCAAGCGTGCCGAGCAGCGAGTTGGCAACGGTATTGAAGACGAATGTCGCACCCTGGACCAGGAAGAACGGGAAGCCAATCTTAACGATCTGCCCGCAGATACCCATGTCGAGTTTGAGGTCGACCAGGTTAATCTTGAGCTGAGACTTCTTGCCGCCAACATACCAGAAGATGCCGATGGCCCAGATGCCAATGGACAGGCCATAGTACACGCCAGCACCCATGACGCCAAGCTTGAGCACGAAGGTCGAGAGCGCGAGCCAGCAGATGGCAACGATGGCAGATACGGTCATGAGATTTGCCTGGACCTGGACCTTCTCATCGACGCGCATAACAGCGGTAACCATCTGGCCGATGACCGTGAGCGGCAATAGAACGGCGAACGTGCGCACGCCGGCGACCGTGTCAGCCATGATATCGGGCGTTGCACCAAAGAATGCACAGATGGGCTCGGTGAAGACTGCCATCACGACGGCGAGCAGGACCGAAACAATCGCCGTGAGCCAGAAACCCTGGCTAAATGCCTTACTCGCCCCCTTGATGTCGCCGGCGCCGAGCAGATTGCCCACGACGGCCGGCACGCCCGTACCGAAGAGATTGCCGAAGGCCAGATTGATGTACTCGACAGACATGATGATCGAGACGCAAGCAAGACCGTGAGCGCCCAGGCCCCAGCCCATCACGAGACCCTCGAGCACGACCATAATGATCTGCGCGAGCATGCCCTGACCGGTCACAATTGTGTAGCGGCGCACGAGTTCTGGAATCGGCTTTGAGGCGAGCTCATGCTCCTCCCCAACGACAGCGGTTGTTTCTTCTGCCATGGTTCTCCCCTTTCCTTGAGAGATTGAAAGACTGTGGGGCTATTTCTCGTAGACGACCTTACCGGCGATCACCGTAAGCTCAGCCGTGGCGCCGAGAACCTCTGCCGGCTCGCAGGTAAAGAGATTGCGGTCGAGTACGCAGATGTCGGCTTTCTTGCCGCAGGCGAGTGTGCCGATGCGGTCCTCAGCATGCATAGCGTAGGCAGCGCCGTAGGTGTATGCGCGCAGGGCCTCGGCCATGGTGATTCGCTCCTCGGGGAACCAACCCTCAGGATTAGATCCGTCCTCGAGCATGCGATAGACCGCGCCATAGACTTCCTCCATAGGCTCAAGCCCCACAACCGGGAAGTCGGAGCCCAAATGCACGCAGGCACCGCTCGCAAGCAGGCTATGAATTGGCCACGAGAGCGCCGCGCGCTCGGGGCCAACGGCGTCGTCCTTTGCCAAGTCGGCCATATCAAGCAGCATATGCCACGGCTGCATGGCCGGACAGACGCCGAGTTCCGCATAGCGCGGCAAATCCTCAGGTTGAACAGTCTCGTTGTGCTCCATGGAGTGACGACAGCCCATAAGACCGTAACGCTTCTCACCCTCCTCGAAGCAGTCCAGGATAAAGCGTACGGAACGATCGCCTATGGCATGGATGCGCGTGTCGACACCCCACTCAAGCGCTTTAAGGATTGCTTTGCGCACGCGCTCTGGATCCTCAGCCGGCTCGCCACAGGTCTCGGGAGCATTAGCATAGGGCTCGAGCATCCAAGCAGTATGATCGGAACACACGCCGTCAATGAACTGCTTAAAGCCATGCCACTCGACTTGCGTGCCCGGGAAGTCGTATTTCGCCCGAATCTCCTCGAGCGTCATGGCCTCGTTCTCAAAAAGGTCTGTGTACATGAACACGCGCAACGGATGCTCGCCCTTGCGGTTGAGTTCCGCAAGGAATTTATAGGGGTTATCCATGCTCACAAAAGTGGGGTTAACCATGCCGACTGTTGTAATGCCGAGAGCGTTGGCGCGATGCGCAGTCTTGGCAAAGGAAGCACTAGCCACCTCGGGGGCAGGATTGTATACCTCATCCATGAAAAGGGTTCCCGCGTTGTTCGAGAAGACCCCAGTGGGGTTGCCAGCTTCATCCTTAAGAATCTTGCCGCCTGATGGGTCTGGCGTTTCAGCAGTAACGCCGATTTTCTCGATTGCACAGGTGTTGGCACTAAACGTGTGCATGTCAACCTGCTGCAAAAAGACCGGACGGTCCGAAATGTACTCATCGATCATTGTCGCCGTAGGCATCTCGGGCACGTTCCACTGGAACTGGATAACCTGACAGCCCACGATCCACTCGTTGTTCGGGTGGTCTTTGGCAAACGCCTGCACGCGTTCCATACACTGCTCGAAGCTTGTGCAATCGATGAGATTGACGGCGAAATCGGGATCGGTCAAAAAGGCGCCCTGGGCATAGTGAGTGTGTGAATCGATAATGCCAGGCATGACGAGCTTATCGCCATAGTCGCGCACCTCGGTATCGGACCCGATAAAAGCGTCGAGGTACTTATCTTCGCCGCACGCAACAATTCTGTCACCCGCGATGGCAACGCCGCCCTTGAACGGTGCCAGCCCGTCACCAGTGAACACAGCATTACTTTTGATGACTAAATCCGCTTTGTCCATATGAGCCTCCTCAGACGTTACAGGACAATGGATAAGCGCCACGATACGGCGCGCCCAATCGGTGAGGGAGCTTTTGCCGGCCCCTCGTGACACGTGCCTACAGGCAATTGGGCGTCTGTCCAGCGCCCTACGCCCCGCGTCAACACCCATTGACGCACCTCCAGCACAAGCTGCCAAGATGGAACCGAGCGAACGGACGGATTAAGCAGGTTTACACGTCTGAACAGGTATTTTATTGTCTAAGTTTATTGTCGCTTCTTTACGCCGAGCAGTCTGCGATACACCGTCAGCCGGACCACTCCAGCCTCACGAGCGCCAGAATGCCTCAATCAAGTCGTCACGCGCCTTGACTTCGCTCTTTACATAGATGCGATGCAGGTGAGCCTTGACGGTACCCGGACTAATCACAAGTTCATTAGCAATATTTTGGACATCGAGTCCACGCAATACGAGTGTAAGCACTTCCTGTTCGCGCTTTGAAAGCCCATGCTCGTCCGAGAAAATCACAACACGCGAGACAAGGTCCTCCCGTGCATCACGGCGCTCTGTCGCTACCTCTTCATCGGCACGAGGGTGACGCGAGAACACACGTAAGATATGGCTGAACTGTTTAAATAGCTGAACGGCTGCAGCCACAAACAATAAATTCTCTGAGATATTCCGCTCGCCCAGATACCATAAAAAGGCGCTCACCATCACGTTGTCAACGTCAGGCGTGCAGAATAGGATCATATAGGTATCCTCGATAACCACCATCACGGTAAGCACGCAGGCTATGCGAAAGAACGTCCGAGAGCGCTCAAGATCGAGCCGCTCAGCCCTATTCTCCGTCTTGCGATAGCGAGCGTAAGCATATACCAAGTAGAATGCCATTCCCAAATCGCGCGCAAGCCAAAAAAGATATTGCTGAATCTGGCTCGCAAAGCCAGTACGAGGTACCAGGGCAAGCTGAAGCACGGCGATCGGTACGACATATGCGGCAACGCGCTTAACGGTTACCTCATCGTGTAAGCGAAACGTTACCCAAAGCCATACGCACGCAAGAATCGCCACGCCCAGCGCGCAGCGCAGTAACGGATGTTGAAGCGGCTCATTAAACGTCACCACATAGTCATATTTGAGCCGGTTGTACTCATCAAAGAAGATCACCGACATATCGAAGACATAGAGAAGGAAGCCCGCGGCCGCCACCAAATAATCGCGTCGACGAGTCATGAGCCATATTACGAGTGCAGTTGATGCCGTTACCAATCCAATGCCCATGACAAGAATCGTGTAGATAAAGAATGCGAAGCTCATACTACCCTCATTCCGCGCACAACCAGCTTGATTCCGCATTACGGTTATGGTAGAAACATCGACGAATACCAAGATCGAAAGGAGATGCCATGGCGCCGATTACACCGCTCAAGATTATTGTCGCGCCTGCCGCCAAGGCCATCGCCAAGATCGGTTCGACCATGACCTACGATGACGTTCCTTGCATCGTTGATGAGCGCAACGACAGCTGCCCTTACCTGGGACACGTCCCCTTCTTTGCGCCTAAGCTTTCCTCTTCACTCGACCAGCGCAAATGTTAGCATAACCTCCACGATTGCCGCAGTAATCCTCGCAGCAATTTATTAACTTGGAAGCAACCCCGGTTTTAGCCCCGTGCCGGTGGGCCAAGCCCCTCACGGTCAGCGTTTTCTATACACGCCAACGCCGGGATTGTCGACGCTGCGGCCGCGGCGCGATATGTGGCGCGAAACCTCGCCCAGCAACACGGCGATCACTACACCCATGAGAATGGGCAACTTTGTCATTTCGGCGGACGAGCCGTTGAGCGGCACAATCGTAGCGACAATCGAAAGCACAAGCTCCACCACGGGAATCGCAAGTGCCACCGCAAGCACCTTGCCCTCGAAGGGCGCGCGGAACACGCGCGGGCGATCGTCATATTTGCGCAGGCGCCAAAACGCTGGGAACATCGGGATATAGCTCATAAGCAGGAAGACGACGTTCATCGAGAAGAAAACCCAAAAGACGTCGGAGCCCTCGCCCAGCGGAATCTGAAGCAGTAGTACCAGGCTGGCAAAACAACCGTTAATGATTGCCGAGCCATTGGGCATGCCGGTCTTCTTGGACACCAGAGCAAAGGGGCGCGGCATGTTGCCATGGCGCGCGGCATAGCTCGCCACGTTGTTAACGCCAAAGCTCCAGCAGATCATGTTGGCGAACAGCGTCACCAAAAAGGCCACGCCCACGACCATCGTCAGCGGATGGCTGCGCCCCAACATGGCGGCGACCGCGTCCACAATGCCCGAATCGAGCGAAAGCTGCTCGGTGGGAACCGCGGCTCCAATGCCGATGCCGCAGATAATATAGATTGCCGCAATGGCAACGCCACCAGCGATAACCGCCTTGGGGATATCGCGCGATGGGTTTTTCATCGTACTGGCAAAGGTCGCGACCACTTCGAAGCCCATAAAGTTGAATAGGATGATCGATAGGTACGTCAACGAATTGGTGTCGCCCAAGTCTGGAATGAAGGTCTTAAACGACATATCGTTGGCAAAGCCGTTATTGCAAGCAAACCAGATGCCAACGATTCCTACCACAGCGGTAATGAGTACTTTGATGACAGCGCCGCCATCCATGACCCAATCGGCCTCGGCAACCGGCTGCATCGCCATGACGGTGACACCCCACACAAAGGCAAGCTCGATGGCAATTCGGACCCCAAGCGAAAACTCGATGCCCCATACCGCATTGATAACACTGGGGAACATGCAGGCGATACTTGCCACCCACAGCGGAAAGTTAACCCAGTAGCACCAGGAACAACGGGCTCCCCAACGGTCACCCAGGCCCAAGCGAACCCAATCGTACAGACCGCCCTCGGAATCGAACGCCGTACCCAGCTCGGCCACCACCAGGCCATAGGGAAGCAAAAACGTAATGATGAGGAAGATCCACCAGAAGAACTGCACGTTACCCATGGCAGATGCCGGAGCAGCCGCCTCGATGGTAAATACGACGCAGATAACCGAGAGGATGACCTCGAACAGGGAGAACTTTTTACCTGCCATGGCACACTCCCCCTACAGCAAAAAGGATGGCATCTGTACCGAAGGCGCAGCCCAAGGTAGGGTTACAGGCCGCGTCACCGGTGCAGGTGCCATCCCATAGAGAAGAGAGGATGCAATTGTTGGACCAACGCTCGCGGAACAGGCGGGTGAAGATGACGATACGCTGGTACAAAGATACTCCGATCAAAACGGCCGCGTATACGACCGGAAACTATCAACAATTGAATACGCGTCTGACCTGGGATATCCAAGCGAACAATTGGCCTAACCCGCAATAAATCCCAGGCCAGACGCGTATTCAATCAAAGAAAAAGGGCACTCCGGTGTGGAGGCAACGGAGTGCCCGAAGAAAAGCCAGACGTTTACTCGGCGTGCTCAGGTGCGCCAGATTGGCGCGAACGAGGAGCGTAGCGTACTGACGCTACGTAAGCGACGAGTGAGCGCCAAGGTGGCGTGCTTGAGTTACGCCGAGGGCTCCTGCTGCGTGATGCAGTGGATGTTGCCGCCGCCGTAGACGACCTGGTCGGACTGGACGCCGACGCACTTGTAGACGCCCTCGCCCCAGACCTCGTCGTAGATCTTCTGGAGCGTGTCGACGGCCAGCTTGTCGTTCTCGTCGCCGTACTGCGGGACGATGACGCCGTGGTTGGTGACCAGGTAGTTCATGTAGGAGGCGATCAGCGGCTCGTCGGGGACGCGCGGCTCGGCGTTCTCGTCGGCGTCGATGGTGTCGCAGGAGGCCTGGTCCATGTACAGCGGGTTCACGGGCATGCAGAGCTTGTGGACCTTAATCTTGCGGCCCTTGGCATCGACGGCGTTGGAGAGGGTCTCGTAGGCGGCGTGGCACTGGTCGTAGAACGGGTACTCGGGGTCGTCGGTCCAGATGCAGGCCATGACGCCCGGGGCGATGAAGGTGGCGACGTCGTCGATGTGGCCGTTGGTCTCCTCGGGGTCGATGCCCTCCTTGACCCAGATGACCTTCTCGACGCCCAGGTAGTCCTTGAGGTGCTCGTTCATGTACTCGCGGAGCTCCTCGCTCCAGGGCTCGAACTTCTTGCGGTACTTGGGCCAGATGGACTCGGGGTCCTCTTCCTCCTCGAGCACCGCGGAGCAGGTGCGGCCCGGGGAGAGCAGGCACTGGTCGGTCACGACGAGGGTGCCCTCGCCGTCGACGGTGATGGAGCCGCCCTCGAGGATCATGTCGTCGGGGCGGTAGCGGCGGCAGCCGGAGAGCTCGGCCATCTTGAGGGCGATCTGCTCGTCCTTGTCCCACGGGAAGTACAGGCCGTCGACGAGGCCGCCGTAGGCGTTGAAGTGCCAGTGGT
>CABTAA010000002.1 GCA_902482615.1 uncultured Collinsella sp. | reverse complement strand
CCGGCTGGCGGGCCATGTGCGTACTGCCTACGGGCAAGTGGCGTCCGGTGAAGCCGCCAACGTGTCCTATGCGTCCACGCTGGGGGATTTGCCCCAGGTCGAGGATCGCGAAGAGCTGAAGGGCTGGGCGTACGAGCGCATGCTGGCCGCCCTTGATGAGCACGCCGGCGAGGAAATTCGCCGCGGCGTGACGTTGGTGGGGCCGCATCGCGACGAGATTGAATTTACCGTGGCGGGTCGCTCCGCTCGTTCATTTGCCAGCCAAGGACAGCAGCGAACGTTGGTACTGTCCTGGAAGGTGGCCGAGGTGGCCGTGGCTCGCGATGTTCTGGGTACTGCTCCGCTGTTGCTTCTGGACGACGTGATGAGCGAGCTCGACGGCGAGCGCCGCGGTGCTTTTCTGCGGCTGATCGGCGATGATATCCAAACGGTCATAACCACGACCAACCTGGGATACTTTACCGATGACCTGCTTGATCGAGCCAAGGTGGTGAGCATGGGTGAGACGTGCTAATTACGAGCGCGAGAGCGAGACGGTCGCCTTCAGTGGGTTTTTGAACGCAGAGCGCCAGCGCATCCTGGCGTCGGTGACGCCTGAGCGCCGTGCGCAGATGGAGGCTGCCGAGGAGTCGCGCGCGGTCTATCGCGCGTGGAACGCGGTGTGCTCGGGCACGCGCGAGGGGCGGCATGTGACGGGTCTGCGCTACCTGCCCGAGTCCAATGAGCTGCTGGTATATCTCGATTCGCCCTCGTGGACGCAGGAAATGACGCTGTTGCGTGAGATCATCCGCGCGCGCATGGAGCGCGCCGGTGCGCATGTGGACGGCCTGGTGTTCAAACCCACCGCACCCGGTCACACGCCGCCCGCCGCCAAGGAGCGCCTGCGCACGGCGACGACCGAGCGCCCGCCGGCCCCGCACGCCGACCTAAGTGAGGCCGAGCGCACCGAGATTGAGCGCCAAGTGGCACCCATCGAAGACCAAAAACTGCGCGAGGCCCTCGAGAATGCCATGAGAGCCAGTGCCGAGTGGGCCAAGGGCGTGCAAAGCAAAAAAGAGCCTTAAATCGCATCTGGTGGCCTTGTAGAGCCAAATACCCTCGTTCCCGAGGGTATTTTTTACGATAAACTAGTAAGGCTGTACACATTTTCTTGACTGAAGGAGGACGTGTGGCAAACGAAAACGATTACGATGGCGGCGAGATTAAGATTCTCGAAGGTCTCGAGGCCGTTCGTAAGCGCCCGGGCATGTATATCGGCTCGACGAGCGCCAGCGGTCTGCATCACCTGGTGTGGGAGATCGTTGACAACTCCGTCGACGAGGCCATGGCCGGTTTCTGCACCGAGATCCAGGTGACGGTCCACGCCGACAACTCCATCACGGTCGTCGACAACGGGCGCGGCATCCCCGTCGACGAGCACCCTGTTAAAAAGATCCCGACGCTCGAGGTCGTCATGACGATCTTGCACGCCGGCGGTAAGTTCGATAACTCGGCCTATAAGGTCTCGGGCGGCCTGCACGGCGTTGGCATCTCCGTCGTCAACGCACTGTCCAAGCGCGTGGTCGTTCAGGTTCGTCGCGACGGCAACACCTACGAGATGGAGTTCTCGCGCGGCAAGACCGTCAAGAAGATGGAGGTCGTGGACACCTCGGATTCGACGGGCACCACCGTCACCTTCTGGCCCGACGACGAGATCTTCGAGACCTGCATTTACGATTTCGATACGCTGCACAACCGTCTGCAGGAGACGGCGTTCCTCAATAAGAACCTCAAAATCGTGCTGACTGACGAGCGCGAGTCTACTCCCCACGTGGAGGAGTTTTGCTACGCGGGCGGCATCATCGACTTCGTCAAGTTCCTTAACGAGGGCAAGGACGTCCCCGAGGCCTTTAAGGAGCCTATCTACATCGAGGGCAAATCGGACCCGGACGCACCTGTGGCCAAGATGGGCGAGGTTGAGGTTTCCCTGCAGTGGAATAGCGGCTACGGCGAGAACGTCATGTCGTTTGCCAACGACATCTACACCCCCGAGGGCGGCATGCACCTTGAGGGCTTCCGCACCGCGCTCACCCGCGTGATCAACGACTATGCGCGCAAGCAGAACCTGCTCAAGGAAAAAGACGCCAATCTGACCGGCGACGATGTGCGCGAGGGCCTTTCGGCCGTTATCTCGGTCAAGCTGCCCGATCCGCAGTTTGAGGGCCAGACCAAGGCCAAGCTCGGCAGCTCCTATATGCGCGCGCTCACGCTCAAGATTGTGACCGACGGCCTTGTCGATTACCTCGAGGAGCATCCCAAGCCCGCTCGCGAGATCGTCAAGAAGGCGCAACAGGCCTGCAAGGCGCGCAATGCCGCCCGCAAGGCGCGCGAGGCGACCCGCCGCAAGAGCCTGCTCGAGACGGCGTCCCTGCCCGGTAAGCTCGCCGACTGCTCGGTGCGCGATGCCGAGCTGACCGAGCTCTTCATCGTAGAGGGCGACTCGGCAGGCGGTTCGGCCAAGGACGGCCGTCGCCGAGACATCCAGGCGATTCTGCCCCTGCGCGGCAAGATTTTGAACGTCGAACGCGTTGGTGACCATCGCGCGTTCTCGAGTGACACCATCCAGTCGCTGATTACCGCGATCGGCTGCGGCGTCACGACGAGTGCCGGCGACGGCGGCGATTTCGATATCACCAAGGCGCGCTACCACAAGATCATCATCATGACCGATGCAGACGTCGACGGTGCGCATATCCGCATCCTGCTGCTGACGTTCTTCTACAAGTACATGCGTCCGCTGATCGATGCCGGCTACGTCTATGTTGCCTGCCCGCCCATCTTTGGCATTAAGGTGCGCAACAAGATCCACTACGTGTATCCCAACGGCCGCCAGCCCGAAGACGAGATCCTGCGCGACACCATCCAGAGCCTGGGCCTGAACCCCGACGATAACGACGAGGACGGCAAGGCCAAGGACGGCAAGATCACCAAAAAGCGCAAGGGCTATACCGTCCAGCGCTACAAGGGCCTGGGCGAGATGGACCCCAAGCAGCTCGCCTCGACGACGATGGACCCCAAGACCCGCATCCTGCAGCGTGTGTCGATCGAAGACGCCGTGGTGGCGGACCGCGCCGTGCGCGAGCTGATGGGTTCCGAGGTCGGCTATCGCCGCGAGTACATTGAAAAACACGCACATGATGCACGATTCCTTGATGCTTAAGAGGAGGTAACGTGGCAGACGATATCAACAATAGCGAGGGTATGGACGAGGCCGGCGATGCCGGTATGCCCGATGATCTGAAGCGCCTGCTTGCCCGTGCTGAGCAGGGCGAGGACGGCGATCCGGACGCCTATAACCCCGATGCCGATGATGATGAGGAAGAAGACGACGACGCCGAGCTCGAGGAGAGCTTTGGCGAAGTCGATCGTGGCGCCTCGGCCGGCGAGGACATCAACGGCGGCCAGCTCCAGATTTCGGAGTTCGGTCGCGAGATGAAGCAGTCGTTCATCGAGTATTCGATGTCGGTTATCACGGCGCGCGCCCTGCCGGACGTGCGCGACGGCTTAAAGCCGGTACACCGCCGCATCCTGTACGCGATGAACGAGAGCGGCATCTACCCCAACCGCCCACATAAGAAGTCGGCCTGGACGGTCGGCGAAGTTATCGGTAAGTACCATCCGCACGGTGACTTCGCGGTCTACGAGGCCATGGTTCGCCTGGCGCAGTGGTTCTCCATGCGCACGCCGCTCATCGATGGTCACGGCAACTTCGGTAACATCGACGGCGACGGCGCGGCGGCCATGCGTTACACCGAGAGCCGCCTGGCAAAGCCCGCCATGGAACTGCTGCGCGACCTGCAGAAGGATACCGTCGACTGGCAGCCCAACTACGACGAATCGCTCGCCGAGCCCGTGGCGCTGCCTGCGCGCTTCCCCAACCTGCTGGTTAACGGCAGCCAAGGCATCGCCGTCGGCATGGCCACCAACATCGCCCCGCATAACCTCACCGAGGCGATCGAGGCCACCTGCTACCTGATCGACAACCCCGACGCCACCGTCGACGAGCTCATGCAGATCATGCCCGGTCCGGACTTCCCCACCGGTGCCATCATCATGGGCAGCGCCGGCATTAAGCAGAGCTACGAGACCGGTCGCGGCTCCATTACCGTGCGTGCCAAGGCACACGTGGAGTCCACCAAGACCGGCCGCAGCCGCTTGGTCTTTACCGAGATTCCCTACATGGTCAACAAGGGCACCCTGCAGGAGAAGATCGCCCAGCTCGTCAACGACAAGCGCATCGAGGGCATCTCGGATATGCGCGATGAGTCCAACCAGAAGGGCATCCGTCTGGTCATCGAGCTCAAGAAGGGCGTCATTCCGCAGGTCGTGCTCAACAATCTGTATAAGTACACCTCGCTGCAGACGACCTTTGGCGCCAACAACCTGGCACTCGTCAACGGCGTTCCCAAATGCCTGAGCCTGCGTGAGATGCTGCAGCACTACATCGACCACCAGGTCGACGTCGTCACCCGCCGCACCCGCTTCGACCTTAAGAAGGCCCAGGCCCGCGCGCATATCCTCGAGGGCTACCTGATGGCCCTTGACCATATCGACGAGGTCATCAGCATCATCCGCTCCTCGCAGACCGACTCCGAGGCCAGCAGCCGACTGATCGAACGCTTTGGCTTTACGCCCGAGCAGACCACGGCCATCCTCGAGATGAAGCTGCGCCGCCTGACCGGCCTGGAGCGCGACAAGATCCAAGAAGAGTTGGACGGCCTGCGCCGCGCCATCGCCTACTACGAGGACCTGCTGGCGCACGAGGAGAAGATTCTGGGCGTCATCAAGGAAGAGATGCGCGAGATCTCCAAGAAGTTTGGCGACAAGCGCCGCACCGAGATCAGCCAGGTTGAGAAGGACCTGGATGTCGAGGACCTCATCGCCGACGAGGATATGGTCGTGACCATCACCCATACCGGCTACGTTAAGCGTATCCCGGTGGCTGCCTACCGCGCCCAGAAGCGCGGCGGCAAGGGCGTATCGGGCGTCAACCTCAAAGAGGACGACGTTATCGACGAGATGTTCATCGCGTCCACGCACGAGTACGTGCTGTTCTTCTCGAGCAAGGGCAAGGTCTATCGCCTGAAGGTGCACGAGCTGCCGGTGGGTACGCGCCAGGCGCGCGGTACCGCGATCGTCAACCTGCTGCCCTTCGAGGAAGGCGAGAAGATCGCGAGCGTCATCAGCTGCCGCGAGTTCCCGGCCGACGAGTACCTGATGTTTGCCACCAAGAGCGGCATGGTCAAGAAGACCGTGATGAGCGCATATGACCGCAGCCGTCGCGACGGCCTGATCGCTATCAACCTGCGTGACGACGACGCGCTGCTGAACGTGCGCCGCGTGCGCGAGGGCGACAAGATTATCCTGGCCACCACCGCGGGCAAGGCGATCATGTTCTCCGAGGAGCAGGTGCGCGCCACCGGCCGCGATACCAGCGGCGTTCGCGGTATCGGTCTGAAGGACGGCGTGAGCGTTCTGGGCATGGAAGTCACTAACGGCAACGGCGATCTATTCGTCATCACCGAGCGCGGCTACGGCAAGCGCACGCCGGTCGCGGACTACCCGGAGCAGAATCGCGGCGGTCAGGGCGTCTACACCATTCAAATGACCGAGCGTAAGGGTAACCTCGCGGCCATGAAGACGGTGGGCCCGCAGCACGAGCTGTTCATCGTGACGGATGGCGCGACGGTCATTCGCGTCAAGACCGACGAGATCAGCCAGACCGGCCGCGCCACCCAGGGCGTCAAGATGATGACCGTCGACGACAACGACCGCGTATGCGCCGTAGCCCGCATGACGGCAGCCAAAGAGAAGCCCGAAGGCGAAGGGGCCGAGGCCGCAGCCGACGCCGAAGAGGCCC
Organism: uncultured Collinsella sp.; assembly: GCA_902482615.1. Classification (GTDB taxonomy): domain Bacteria; phylum Actinomycetota; class Coriobacteriia; order Coriobacteriales; family Coriobacteriaceae; genus Collinsella. The sequence goes on along the minus strand of CABTAA010000002.1, from coordinate 27,875 downwards.
CTGTCGATCTAGGCGACGGCAACGACATGCCAGAAGATCTCCTAGACGAGTAAGAGGCCCTAGCTGGTAGAAAATATCAGACCCCATATATCGGCGGTCGGCGCACTGCGCGCCGACCGCTTTTTTGAAAACCTTGGGACTCGTGTTCGCCCCGGTCGCACGGCGGCATGTGAAGTCGATCGCGAGTTCCGCACGAGCCTGAGAGCACTTAATGTGCTCTCTGTGCGAGTCAGGACTGTCCGAGCAGGCGACTTCACATGCCGCCGTGCGACCGGGGCGAACACCTTTCAAAGATTTTCAAAAAAGTTGTTGACGCGCGCGTAACGACTCGTCTAATATATCCCTTGCGCGATGGACCTGTAGCTCAGTTGGTTAGAGCGTCCGGCTGATAACCGGGAGGTCACAAGTTCGAATCTTGTCAGGTCCACCATCAAAACTGTGAAGAGCCCTGGGGCATTGCCTCGGGGCTTTTTTCTTGTCTGCGATAAATCTCATTTTGGTTTTGTGTGCTGTGCGAAAGATTGGGTAGTATAGCTATTCAATGCGGTGGAGCTGCCGCGTGTTAACCGCTACGTACCGGAGGTGTTCCATGGTTCGTGTCGACATAGAGACTATCGTCATGGCCGCCGGTCCCGTGCCATCGCTTATTGTGCTTCGCGAGCGCTGCGGCAAGTCGGACTCGCCCGCACCGCCGCGTTCCCTTTCCATTCAGACTGGTTCGTTTGAAGCTGCTGCCATCAGCCGCGGCATCGATAGCGGCCGTGCCGAGCGCCCGATTACCCATGACCTGTTGCTCGATACTGTTGGCGCCCTGGGCGCCAAGCTCGAGCGCATCGAGATCGTTCGCGCCGAGCCGCCGGTGTTCTACGCGACGATCGTCGTGCTGGCCGATGGTAACGAGCATAAGATCGATGCGCGTCCGAGCGACGCCATCGCCCTCGCCGTACGCAGTAATGCCCCCATGTTCGTTGAAGACGACATCATGAATCGCCTGGGCACTGTTTCTACCCATGCCGAGGAAGTCGACGACGAGCAAGAGTTCGAGAAGTTCGACGAGTTCGTCCATACGCTCTCCCCCGATGACTTCTAAATGCGGGGCGGCCAGGATGCGGAGCGTTCGCTGATGGCCGGCGGCATGTCGGCTGAGGCGGCCGCCATTGCGCGCGAGGCCCAGATGCGCTCGGAGGCTTCTGAGGCGGCTCGCATTGCCTATGTGACGCAGGCCCGCACGCTTCGCGAACGCCGCGGCTCGTTTATCAAGATGGTTGTCATCTCCGCCCTTGTCGCGGCAATCTGCTCGCGCCTTCGTGGTACAGTTGGTGCGCTTGGGTTTTCGATCTCTACGGGCCTGGTGATCTGGGGCGTGGTCGATGCGGTGATGCTGACCAGTCAGATCAAGGTACTCGACAAGCGCGCGATGGATATGATGCGCGCCCGCGACGCTGCCGCTAAGATCGCTGCTGAGGCGCAAGAACTGTAACGACGCCAGACTCGATGGGAAGGTCTAAAGATGGCACAGGATATGCAGGACGCCGGTAACGTCTCCGCCGAGCTCGACGCCATGGTGTGCGATCTGATCGGCGCGTTCTTGGACGACCTTGCCGCCGGTGAAAACCCTGGCGTGGTCGTGGCAATTGAGGACGCCGCTTCCAACCGTTATCTGGCGGCGCTCGATGAGGATGGCGAAGAGGCGTGCCTCGAGGCGGCCACCAACTTTATCTCCGAGCACAAGATGGGTCTTAAGGACGAGGGCCTGGGCCGTATCGCTCGCTATGCCATCGGCTATACCGGCTGCGTCGAGATTGACGGCGGCTATCACGATGCTCTGCTCGTGAGCTTCTTCGAAACCACGCTCGAGAGTGGTTTTTCGGCATATGTGCTGTATGAGGGCATGGGCGCCGGCGATGGTTTTATGTGGAGCGACCCTGAACCTGCAGGTGAGGAAACCCCTCTCATCTAAAATCGCTAAAATAAACGAGTTTTCGGTAAAAGGCTCAATATTCCCGCTGAGCGTTGTATCGCTGGGCGGGCCGCATACGCGTGCCGGTTGTATATAGATAGAAGATAGGGGAACTACATGCGCGTAGACAATCTGAGGAACATCGCCATCATCGCTCACGTCGACCACGGCAAGACGACGATGGTCGACAAGCTCCTGCGTGCCACGGACGCCTTCCGTGCCAACCAGCAGGTCGAGGACCGCGTCCTGGATTCCAACGACCAGGAGCGCGAGCGCGGCATTACGATTCTCGCCAAGAACATCTCTATCGAGTACAAGGACGTCAAGATCAACGTCATCGACACCCCGGGCCACGCCGACTTTGGCGGCGAGGTCGAGCGCGTGCTGCGTATGGCCGACGGCGCCCTGCTGCTGGTCGACGCTTTTGAGGGCCCCATGCCCCAGACCCGCTTCGTGCTGCGTCACGCTATCGACACCGGCCTTAAGATCATGATCGTCATCAACAAGATCGACCGTCCGGGTGCCAGCCCCGAGAAGGCCTACAACGACTGCCTCGACCTTATGGCCGACCTGGGCGCTACCGACGACCAGCTTGAGTTCGCCATGGAGCACGTGGTCTACGCCAGCGCCATGAATGGCTTTGCCCGCCTTGACCCCAACGACGGCAACATGGACATGTATCCGCTGCTCGATATGATCATCGACGACATGCCCGCGCCCGAGGTTGACGAGAACGCCCCGCTGGCCATGCAGTGCGTGACCATCGACCACTCCAACTTCGTTGGCCGTATCGGCATCGGTCGCGTGTACTCCGGCACCATCCACCAGGGCGACCAGATCCTGGTTGTCAAGAATGACGGTTCCAGCGCCACCGCTACCGTCAAGCAGCTCTTTACCTTCGACTACCTGGGCCGCACCGAGTGCCAGGAAGTCGGCGCCGGTGACATCGCCGCCGTCGTGGGCATCGATCGCACCGATATCGGCGATGTCTACACCGACCCCGAGAACCCCGTTGAACTCGAGCCCATCGAGATCGACCCGCCGACCCTGTCCATCGTCTTTGAAGCTTCGACCTCTCCGCTCGTCGGTCGCGACGGCGACATCGTGGGCGCCCGTCAGCTCAAGGAGCGCCTGTTCAACGAGGCCGAGAACAACGTGACCATGAAGATCGAGGAGCTCGAGGACAAGAGCGGCGTCGAGGTCTCGGGCCGCGGCATTCTGCACCTGTCCGTTCTGATGGAGTCCATGCGCCGCGAGGGCTTTGAGTTCCAGGTCGGCCGTCCCCGCGTTCTGTTTAAGAAGGATGAGAACGGCAACAAGATGGAGCCCGTCGAGCAGGCCGTCGTCGAGTGCCCGGACGAGTACTCAGGCAAGGTCGTTGAGGTCTTCGGCACCTCCGGCGGCATCATGACGAGCATGGACACCTCGGGCATCGTGACGCACCTCGAGTTTAAGATCCCGACGCGCGGCATCATGGGGCTTAAGAACCGCATCATGAACGTCACCCACGGCGAGGGCGTGTTCTACCACACCTTCCTGGAGTATGGTCCTTACGCCGGCGAGATCGGCAACCGTCAGAACGGCGCCATGATCTCCATGACCACCGAGAAGGCCGTTGCCTACGCTCTGGGTACGCTGCAGGAGCGCGGCCAGCTGTTTGTTGAGCCGGGCACCGAGTGCTATGAGGGCATGATCGTGGGCGAGCGCAGCAAGGCTGGCGACATGGTCGTCAACATCGCGCGTACCAAGAACCTGGGCAACCAGCGTTCCTCGACCTCCGATATCTCCGTCCAGCTGGTGCCGCCCCGCACCTTCTCGCTGGAGGAAGCGCTGGAGTACATCGCCGACGACGAGCTGGTCGAGATTACTCCCAAGAACATCCGCCTGCGCAAGCGTCTGCTCAACGCCACCGACCGCAAGAAGGCTGCCGTTCGCGCCGGCCAGGTCAACAAATAAGCGCTGGGCTTTATAGCGTCTAACGAGAAAGGGCGTCGACCGCGATGGTCGGCGCCCTTTTTGGTGCAAGGGGACAGGTTACTTTGCACCACGGTGGAGGAGGTTATCCCCCGAGCGGCTTTCCAGCCAAAGTAAAGTTGTTTAAACATATACATAATTCCACAGGATATAACCGCTTTGATACAAAACCGTTAACAGATAAATATCAACTGGTATTACATTAAAAGACCTCTTTACCAGCGGTTTACATGACTGTTATCTATATTGTATTTTATGCATTGTGGCATAGACGAACCGTCTTAGAAGTTGCCCCCAATGGGTTCTTGCAATGCGCTAGGTAGGTTCTCGTAGATGTTGGGGCTTGTGTTCGATCCGACGATTCGCCGTATTCCACACTGTGTTGTAGGAATTAAGGGACAACTATGGACGCACACCGCTCGCGGTCGCTTGGTATGGCGGCCCTGATCTTCATTTTGATTAGCCTCACCGCCGCAGTTTTTCACGGCGCATCCCCCGTGCGCGCCGATGACGTTGCGAAGCCCGATCCGATTGCGATCGATGGGGATACGGCGACGGTTGATGTCAGGCTGTATACCGATGAGCACCACACTCAAAAGCTCGAGGATCCCGTAACGTCCACTTCGACGCTCTATGGAGCTTTCTCGGCACAATTCAAAGGCGGCAAGGCGCCTACGCCCGAGAAGAACATCGCTGTCTATAAGCTGCCCGACACCATTGTCGTTGACGACAACGACGGCGGCGACCTCATGGAGGGTCCGGAAGCCACTGCCGCCAAGGCTGGCACGTGGAAGATTAAGGACAATAAGGTCATCTTTGCGTTTGACAAAAACTGGCTTGCGTCAAACCCTGCGGAGATTTATGTCGGAGCCAATTTCTCGTTCGAGCTTGCAGGCAAGGGCACCGGCTCAGGCAGCAGCGCATCTGTCGTGTTCCCTGGTGTGGGAACGATCAAAATCCCTACCAAGGACGGCAAAGTCACGGGGACGAAGTCGGGGACCTTCTCCCAGGGCGCAGATGGCGTGGCCAAGGTTACCTGGACTGTTACGCTTGCCGTAGAGTCGTATGCTACGGACGTTAGCTTCACTGATACGCTGGGCGACAACTTCGACTTTGTGAACGACAGTTTCAAGCTCGACGGCAAGAAGCTTGACTCCCAGCCGATGATCGACGGCCAGGTCGTAACCCTCGACAGCCTGGGCAACCTTTCCCAGGGCAACCACACGATCACGTACGATACGGTGCTGAAGAGCGGCGTTGCCGCGAACGGCGGCGATTTGATCAAAGCTGAGAATACGGCAACGTGGAATTGGGCTGGCTCAAGCGACAGCGATAACAGAACAGCTACAGCTGAGCCTGTTACATTCGGCTATGACATGATCAAGAAGTCCAATGGCTCAGGCACGCCGTCGGACATCAAGTGGACGGTCAAGCTCAACCAAGGCAAGCTCAAGGCCGACATGAGCGGCTACATGTTCACTGATAATCTGGACGGAAAACAGACGTATACGGGCAACTTTACGGTTTACAAAGGCGACTCGGAGGCGAGCGGAGTCAAGATTTGTGAAAGAAAACTTGAACCTAAGGATAATTCCTTTTCCTATACGTTCCCGAACAACCTTGAGGATAAGTACGCCACCTACTGCATCGTTTATCACACCAAGATGAACGACACGAGCTCGTACGACACTGTGCGCAACAGCGCGGCCATCGAGCGCGGAGGCTCCGTTTCCGGTAGCGATGATGGCAGTTTCACGCCGCAGCTGACGGGTGTTGTGCCGATCGCCAAGAGGCTCGTGAGATACGATGAGGCGGCGACGACGGGCAGGGCGACGTGGGAGACGAAGGTCGCGCTGAAGGCGATCGTCAATGCGGCCCATCCAGGCGAGGTGACGGTGAAGGACACGTTTCAGTCGGCATGGTCGCAGAAGCTTGGTGTCGACGAAAGCTCCATTACCATTAAAATCGGCAATACCAAGCTGGTTCCGGGCACCGACTGGAGACCAACGACCAGCTATCCGGGTAATGAAACAAAGAAAAACTACGACCTCAAAATCATCGTTACCGACAACGTGAAAGCCGCTCTCGAGAACGAGGACTACGCCGTTATCACCTACGACACCACATCAGAAGCGCTGTCGGGCTGGTACTCAAACTTCGCAGCGGTCGAAGCACCGGGCCTGAGACTACAGTGGCCGTTCACCGAACCCGTCAAGTACGTTGTCAACCAAGAAACGGCGCCCGCGGTCGAGAAGCCGGAAACGGAGTCGAAGGTGTCTTGGGTTGAGAACTTCGATTGGCATACCGTTGACGGCTCGGATGAGAAGGGCGCCTGGATCGTCGACTGGACGGTGTATGCAAACCGCCAAAAGGGTAATAAGGGCGCAAATGGCGAGTTCGAATACTATGGAGCTGGAAAGCTGGGCGGGAAACCGCTGAATATCGTTGATAGCCTTCCGGATGGTATGAGCTATGTTGCGAATTCCGCAAAGTATACGCTCGTGCAGAACCCCTATGATAAACATACGGGGCTTCATCGCGGAGGCGAGGCCAAGGAGGTCGTTACGGGTCGGACGCTCGCCGCCGACAACGTCAGCCGCAACGGCAATACGGTCACCTTCTCCATCCCCACGACTGAGCTTGAAAGCTATGCCGGCTACGCAAAGCTCACGTACAAGACGGCGGTCAAGCGCGGTGAGCTCGATACCTCCACAAACGAGGTGAAGTTCACCAACAAGGCCAGCGCCGAGTCGGGAAGCAAGAAGTTCGAATCCGGCAGTGGCACCGTCACCATCAAGAACAACGTTATCAAAAAGACTGGTGAACAGGTCAGTAGTAGCAACCGCATTAAGTACACCATTCTTGTTAACGAGTCTGCCGTTGCCCTTAAAAATGGCACCGACTTCCTTGAGCTCGTTGATACCATGGATGCCAAGTGCACGCTGGTGCCGTCGACGCTTAAGGTCTATGAGTGCGAGAACGATGGCTGGGTTGCGTTGTCCCAGAAGGACTATTCGTCGAAGATGGAGCAAGTCAAGGATGAAGCTGGCTCGCGTACGAAGTTGACGCTCACCGTGCCCGACGAGAAATACCTCAAGGTCGAGTACGAGGTTATCCCGACCGGAAACCCCAATGATAGGGTGCCTCTTTCCAATACCGCGCAACTTACGGGTGTGACGGATGGTTCGGCAACCGATGATCAAACATGGACCGTCAAGAGTGCGTCCGCCAGTGCGGGCGGCAACGGCTACAGCATCACGATGACCAAGTACGATGCCCAACAGGTCGGAGCGACGCTCGAGGGCGCGGAGTTCACGCTCTATAGTGTGAACATGGATCAGGTCGCAAAGGTGGGTATCGAGAAGGCAAGGACTGAGTTCGGTACCGCTAAGAAGACCGACGCCAACGGCAATATATCGTTCGGCACGAGCGGCAGCGCGATGAGCAGTTGCGTGCTCTACCAGCTCGTGGAGACCGGGGCGCCTGATGGCTATGTCGTAGCGCAGCAGCCCGTCTGGATCTTACTCAAGGGCGACGCGAACAACGAGCATTACCAGACTGCGCTTAAGCAGGCGAAGACCATCGTAGGCGGCGCGGAGATCATCGGCGATGACAAAAAAGACGAGATTTGGGTCTATGACAATCGTCTAAAGGGATCCGCAACAATCCAGGCTAAGAAAGTGCTTGAAGGCGGCACCTTCAAGGCGGGACAGTTCTCGTTCGAGCTCAAGGACGCCGACGGCAAGGTACTCCAGACGGTGACCAATAATAACAAGGGAAATGTCTCCTTTGACGTCAAGTACAACAAGGCGGGAACCTATACCTACACCATCTCCGAGGTCGAGCCCGAGGGCGCCGTCGACCATGTTAAAGATCACATCACCTATGACAGGACCGTGTACAACGTCACGGTTAAGGTAACTAATGGCACGGACCAGCTCGACGCCCTAGTTACCTATAACGATGGCTCTCAGAATCCGCCGACCTTTACCAACAAGTACTCGACTACGCTACCTGAGGCGGGCGGGGCTGGCTTGACTATGACATATCTTGCCGGCGCTTCGCTGTTGTGTTTTGCCGCGACGTGGATGCATGCTCGTCGCCACCGTGGTCTTGATCGAGATGGTCGCCGTGAGTAAACTGCACCGCCGCTTGTTGACCGTCATGATGGTGGCCATGACGACTATCCTCGCTTTTGCAGCGTCGCCCGAGACGGCCCGTGCTGCCGATGCCGGAGCCATCACGATTGGCGGCGACGTCGCGACGCAATACGATGCATACCAGCTCTTTTCGGCAACTGTTACCGATAAAGCCGGCTCCGATCAAAAGGTCGCGACGGACTTGGCGTGGGCGAGCGATGCAGCTCGTCAGGCTGTCCTTCCCGTTCTTTATGATGCGGGGTTTGATAGCTCGGCATCGACGGCGCAAGAGGCTGCCGAGTGGCTGAATGCCGACGGACATATGTCGACCGCTCTGGCGGCAAGGCTCGCCTGTGCGATTTGCAATGCAGGTGCCGCTTCTGTTCCCCTCAACGCGGGTATGGCGGCCGAGCTGCCCTGCGGCTACTGGCTCATCGTCGCCGACGACGACGCCATTTCCCAGGGCGAGGCCGGCACCGCGCCGATCATGGCCCTGGTCGGCGGCGGCGCCGTCACCGTCAAGCCCAAGGCCGCGACGCCCAAGGTCGCCAAGCACGTGCTGGAGGACGGCACCGCCGCATGGCAGAAGGCCGCCGACGCCACGGTCGCCGACGACCTGTACTGGCGCCTCTCTGCCACGGTCCCGGCGGGTCTTACCGCCTACGACACCTATACGGTGAAGTTCGTCGACACCATGAGCGCGGGGCTCGACCCCTCCAAGGTCGCCGCGAGCATGCGCGTGTACGCGGCGGCGGGCGCGGACGGCGGCATCGACGCCGTCTCGACCGGTAAGGACGGGCGCGCCGGCTCCGAGCCCGCGAAGGGCTGGACCGATATCACGGCCCAGTGCGCCACCAAGGTAGCGGCCGACGGCAAGACCTTCACCGTGCGCACCGGCGACCTCATCGCCGCGCTCGGCGGGGCCGACGCCTTTACCGCGGGCGCCCGCGTGGTCGCCGTGTACAATGCGCCGCTCAACAGCGCATGCAGCCACGGCATCGCGAAGGGCAACCCCAACGAGGTCTACCTGCGCTACCCGCGCTCTCCCCTCGCCGACCAGTCCGGCGACGCCGGATTCACCCGCACGTCGAGCGATGACGCGTGCGCCTACACCTGGGGACTCAGTCTGATCAAGCGCTCAAGCTCGGACGATAAACCGCTCGCGGGCGCCAAACTGCGCATCATCGACGACCGCGGTCGCATCCTAACGACTGACGGCTCGTGGTCGACGGATGCTGACGCGTGCATCACCACGGACGCGGATGGCCATGTGGAATTGAGCGGTGTGGACGCGGGTGTCTATACCGTCGAGGAAATCGCGGCACCCAAGGGCTACACCGCCTTTGAGGGCAAGCGTACGGTGACGGTTACGGCTGAGGGTCTGGACGTTAAACAAGTGGCGACCGCGAAGCCCAAGGTGACCGTATCGGCCGAAAACCCTCTGCGGGTTGATACCGCCGATGCCAGGACGGGTTCGATTGAGCTGTCGGTGCTCAACACCCCAAGCAAAGAAGCAGGTCGAGGCTTTATGCCCTCGACGGGAGATAGAACGTTGGTACTGGTGGCGGTTTTGGCTGCCATCGGAGTGGCGGCTATTGTTGTCGCGCTCGTCATCAAGCGGGGAGGAGGTCGCCGTGAAAAATAATTGCCCTTCTTGCTCAATGGCGTACTGCCTCCGTAGCGAGTGACGCACAGGCCTACCGACCTGATGATCATTGGTTTTGAAAAAGTTACTAGAGAACCCTCCAAGAAAAGCGAGGCACCCGGTCGATGCGATCGGGCGCCCCGCTTGGTTTGTTGGTGCAAAGCAACCTGACCCCTTTGCATCACCACAAAGGTGCTTGGCATCTTTGTGGTGGTTAGCTGCTAAGCGGTGGGGAGTCCCGGCGTGTTAGCCGACTGCTGCGGCTTGAGGCGGGCGTTGCGCCAGATGATTTGGATGATGTAGCCGAGTGTAAAGACGAAGGCCACGCCGCTGATGAAGTCGCCTACGAGGGGAAACCCCGTGAGGACGCCTGCGATTATGCCGCCCACGGCTGCCATGGCGTAGCGGTTCTGGTTATATCCGACCATGCGGGCGATCGCGCACCCCGCAAAGGCACTCGACACCAACGCGATGCCGATAACGCCGCACAAGAGGGCTCCGGCAAGCGACAGACCAGCGATGGAGATAATCAGCAGTAGGACGGCGGGGACGATAGCAATCGTGCTCAGAAGACCGCTCACCCACAGGGGCATGGGGCGCTGGTGGAGCATGCCGGCGGCGCTGGCGGTCGCGCGCGGAAAGACGAACTCGAGCAGCAGAGCGACAAAGCAGGTCGAGAGTGCCGCGGCGACGATACCGCCGATGATATCGTTAACGGTGGAAGTATCCTCGTTCTCGGTGCGGTCGATCTTGAGCGCGCCTACCTCGGCTCCTGCGGCACGCTCGGGGTCCTCGGAGACGTGTGCGTTCACAGTGCCGGTGATGTGGGCGTTCTTGCCCAGGATGAGCTTGTCGGCCCAAACCTCGACATCGCCCTCGACGGTGCCATCGATGGTCACCGTGTCGCCCGCAAGCGCTGCCGACTTGGTGGAGCCTCGCAGGGCAACCGTCTCGCCCATCGCGTAAAAACAGTTGGCGGTGCTACCGGTGTTGAGCACGACATGCTGACCGGCTACCGTCACGCTGCCATCGATTGCGGTTTTGGAGATATCGATGGTGCGCGCCGCCAGGCGAATAGCGCCGCCTACGGTGCAGTCGCGAATCGATAGGCTCTCGCCCGCCGCGATAATATCGCGGCCGATGGAGGCATCGTCTAGGTTAAGGCTTTGGCCGGCCCAGTACAGGTCACCCTCGGCGCTGGACGTATCCGAGTCAGCTTCGGTCGCAAGTACGTTTCCAGCGGTGTCCGTGCCGGCGAACGACGCCGTGGGAAGTGCGGTGAGCGCGAGCGCGATGAGCGCGAATGCCATAAGCAGGCAGCGACGCATCTTGTGTGACGGCGCCGTCACGGTTTGATTGAAAGCCATGGTTGATCCTTTTGTTAGGTGTTCGGCATATACCTAACAGGGTACCCAACGCGTGGGCGCTCTAAAAGAACCTCTCGGTTGCATTTCGAAGGGTTGTGCCGTGCTGTCTACTTTTTACGGTGCAAGAAGCGCGCGATATCTTCTTCGGTGGGGCTTTTGATGTCAAAGCGCAGCGAGAGCCAGCGCAGACCCATGGTCACGACAACGCATACGACCAGCGCGGCGACATTGCTCATGATGCCGCTCATAACAAGACACACATAGCTTGTCGATCCGGCGATGGCAGCGATAGCATAAAAGTTAGTACGTTGGAAAATGCCCGGAACCACGCCCATAAAGCCGTCGCGCAACATGCCGCCGCCCACCGCGGTGAAAAAGCCCATCATGATGCACACCGCCGGCGCAAAGCCGTAGACCAGCGCCTTGTCTGCTCCAGTGGCGGCGTAGATGCCGACCGAGATGATGTCGAGCAATGGGATGAGTTTCTCGGGTTTGTCGACGATTGCCGGGAAAATATAGATGATGGCTGCCGTGGCAATGGAAAGCGGGAGTGCCATCGGCTGGTTGAGGATGTAGACGTTGCCCACCTGCAACGTCATGTCGCGCAAGAGACCGCCGCCCAGACCGCAGACCACCGCGAGCGCGACCGCGCCCACCAGGTCGAGCTTGTGCTCGCGCGCAACCAGTACACCCGAGATCGATGCAGCGACAACAGCGAACATCTCGAGCCAAAACGGAATAGCGACCATGGCATCCGAGGCATGTGAGGTAATGGTTATAGCGGCGACGACGGGCAAGATGGAGTCCTTTGGATCGTGGGTTTAGACAATGCCCGTACATAGTACATGGTTGGCGGGCGTGGCGACCCTATTGCTCGGTAAACGGTTGGCAGCGGATGCTGACATGGCATTGCTGGAATGCCAGGGATCCAAAACATGTACGTCACCCTCCAAAAACGGCATTTTTCGACATCTTTGGAGGCGGACGTACATGTTTGGATTGAGCTCACAGCATGAGTGAGTTGATTTACTCACATCCGGTATATTTCCCCACTTCAACGGACATAAGAGTTGGATACCGGCTCAGAGCAAGAGGCCCTCAATGGATACCCCTGTTCTCATTTCGCATAAAACCGCATGGCTTGTCCATCATGCACCCCAGAATTTGGTTCAGTCTCTTGCGCGGCACGACTACCAGATAGGCGCACAAGGCATCTCCACCCAGCAACGTGTTGCGCGCATACGACAGGCTCTTATCGGCTGCGGCGTTCCGTCCGATATGCTTAGGACTATCGATATCGCGGTTGTATTCGAATTCGAGCGAATTCGTACCAAAGGCGTCGTTTGTCACATTCTTGGACAAAATCTTCCCTACGAGCATATTAACGAGTTGACGTCCGGAATCTTCATCACCGACGAAGCCTTCACCTTTGTGCTCGCTGCCGAGTGGATGGATAGGATCGAATATCTCGAATATGGCTATGAAGTTTGCGGCGATTATCGCATGAGGCTCAATCCCGCCGACCCTTATACCGGGCAACCAGCCACTACCTCCAAGGATGAAATAACCAAACTGCTCGATCGGCACCCCGGTAAACCCGGTGCCACACGTGCACGGCTCGCGCTCAGGCACATCTACGATCACTCGGCCTCGCCTATGGAGACCGCTTCGGCAATCGCCCTCTCGCTCCCAACAAGCGAAGGCGGCGTTGGTATCCGAGGTATCGAACTCAACAACCCGCTCGAGATCCCTCAACGTCTCTGGCATTGCACAAAAGCCCGAACACTCAAAATCGATGCCCTCATTACCTATAAGCGCAGGGAGCTCGGTATCGAATATAAGGGCGGTTTTCACGATGAGCTCGAGCGTAAGGGAGCAGATGCGGAGCGAGAGGCCGTTCTCTCCCAAATGGGATATCGAATCGTTACGCTCACTTCGGCTCAGTTCGGCAGCCAGCTCGCCTTTCACCGCGCCATGAACAACATTCGCGAAGCACTCGGCATGCCTCGCTGTGCCGACACCGGGTACCAGCGAGAGCAAAACGAACTACGCAAGGCGCTTATCCGCAACTGGAAGGGCATGCGAGACGAAGAGACACCTTCCGAATAGTGCCACTCCCGTGAACTCAATCCAAACGTGTACGTCAGCCTTCAAAGATGTCGAAAAATGTCGGTTTTGGAGGGTGACGTACATGTTTGGGGAAGCGTGGGATCGAGACGTATTTCGATAACAAAAAAGCTCCCATTGTTGGGAGCTTTCTCAACCAAAATGGCGGAGGAGGAGGGATTCGAACCCTCGTGACCTTATACAGGCCAAACGGTTTTCGAGACCGCCGCATTCAACCACTCTGCCACCCCTCCGCGTGGGGTAAAAACAAAGCAGGCTCGAAGGCCTGCTTTGGAATTAACTGGCGGAGAGTCAGGGATTTGAACCCTGGAGACGCTTTTGACGCCTACACGATTTCCAATCGTGCTCCTTCGGCCACTCGGACAACTCTCCGTTAAATGCGAAAGTCAGTATACACGAGGAATCGCAAAGTGCAAACAGAAAAGTTGGCATTTTTTAAAACGCTTGGCCGCGCTTGGCGTTGCAGTGGGGTTTGAGGTGCCAAAAAACGGCTTCCGACCAGCGTGGTTGATCAACTCAATTGTTCAAAAGGGGTATTCATAAGCGACTTGGCAATGAATTTAAAAATCTTTGGGTGGTGCTGTGGACCACTGGTATGCATTTTGCGACCACAGCCTTGTGCCCGTTGACCTGCGGCTTGGCTCAGCTTGTCCCCACGGCACCGTATCTTGTCCACAGATCTGTCAAGCTTTTGGTCGGCATTTGGTTGGAATGCGCATGAAACGTGGTGCGAGTATGGGCATATGTGGAGGTCATGAGGTTGTAGCTGCATATTCTTGCGGCTTGGGAGGTTGAAAGATATTATTACCAAGTCTTTTCCTGCTTCAGGCGCACCTTCACGACCTGAAGCCACATTTGCCCAGAGGAGGTGACAATATGAAGGCTTATGAACTGCTGTTCTTTGTTGACCCGTCGCTCGACCCCGAGACTCGTCTCGCTGTTATGAAGCGTATCGATACCACGATCGCTGAGGGCGCTGGCAAGGTCGACTCCGTTGACGAGTGGGGCAAGCGCAAGCTCGCCTACGAGATCAACGACCTCACCGATGGTGACTACACCCTCATCAACTTCCATGCAGATCCTACCCAGATCGCCGAGCTTGATCGCGTCCTGCGCATCACCGACGCTGTGGTCCGCCACATGATCGTCCGTCGCGACGACCAGGAGTAAGACTGTCGTTTTGGACTGGGCTTGTGCCCCAAGAGGAAGTAGTGAGTTATGAGCATCAATCGAGTGAACATCACCGGTAACCTCACCCGCGATCCCGAGCTGCGAGCCACCGCCGGCGGAACCCAGGTTCTGTCCTTTGGCGTCGCCGTGAACGATCGTCGCCGCAACGCGCAGACTGGCGAGTGGGAGGACTATCCCAACTTTGTCGACTGCACCATGTTCGGCACCCGCGCCGAGGCCGTGAGCCGTTTCCTGGCAAAGGGAAACAAGGTCGCGATCGAGGGCAAGCTGCGCTACAGCTCTTGGGAGCGCGACGGCCAGCGCCGGAGCAAGCTTGAGGTCATCGTCGATGAGATCGAGTTTATGAGCTCCCGTGGTGGCCAGGGTGGCTACGATCAGGGCGGTTACGCCCCCGCAGCTCCCGCGCCCGCAGCACGTCCTGCCGCACCGGTGGCTACGCCGCCCGCGGTCGACGTCTACGATGAGGACATCCCGTTCTAAGGGTTGTTCACCTATTTTTGAGTGAGAGGCGGCTTCGGTTCGCCGAAGTTGCCAAACGAAAGGTATTTTGACATGGCTAATGGTTTTTCTGCACGTCAGCCGCGTCGTAAGTACTGCCAGTTCTGCAAGGAGAACACTGAGTTCATCGACTATAAGGACACTCAGCTTCTCCGTAAGTACATGACCGACCGTGGCAAGATCAAGCCCCGTCGCGTCACTGGCGCTTGCACGCAGCATCAGCATGACATCGCCAACGCCATCAAGCGCGCCCGCGAGATGGCTCTCCTGCCGTACACCGTCCCCGTGGTTTCCTCTCGTGGCAACCGCGACCGCGGCTAAGAAGGGAGACGCATCATGAAGGTTATTCTTCTCGATGAGATCAAGGGCAAGGGTGGCGAGGGTGACGTCGTAGAGGTCGCTCAGGGTTACGCTGAGAACTTCCTGTTCCCCAAGAAGCTCGCTGTTGCCGCCACCAAGGGCAACCTCAAGCAGCTTGACGAGCGTCGCAACAACATCGCCAAGCGCGAGGCCGTCCGTCTGGCTACCGCCAACGAGACCAAGGCTGCCTTCGAGGGCAAGACGGTCACCGTTGACGTCAAGGTCGGCGACGAGGGCATCCTCTTTGGCTCCGTTACCGCCGCTATGATCGCTGACGCCATCAAGGCTCAGCTCGGTATGGACATCGACCGCAAGCGCGTCGAGCTCGGTAAGCCCATCAAGGTTGCCGGTGCCCACACCGTTGCCATCTCGCTGTACCGCGAGATCAAGGCCGAGGTTGTCGTTCTCGTCGGCGTTACCGCCGAGGAGCTCGCCGCCGAGGCTGAGGTCGAGGAGGCCGCTGAGGTCGCCGAGGCCGAGACCGCCGAGGTCGAGACTGAGGCTGCTGCCGAGTAGCATTTGCTGCAACGCAACAATCTTGTTCTAAGAAGGGCGCTCTGGGAAACCAGGGCGCCTTTTTGTTTTTTGCGCTGAGTGAGTGTCATGGTGAACGTTGCGTCGAAGTCTTATATACAGGACCGTTCATCCGTTTGGTTCGGTGATGATTGGCGGCGCGCGGCGCGTTTTGGGACCGTGGCTGATACTATGGATGCTCGCAAGCGATATGAATGAGGATGCTCATGGCATATGACGATAGGGAGACCGGGCTGACGGTTGAGGACCGCGGCTCAAAGTTGGGTCTTCCCCAAAACCAAGATGCAGAGGCCAATGTACTGGCCGCTATGCTGCTATCGCCCGAGGTGGTCGAAGAGGCCCAGGTCGAGCTGCAGCCCGATGACTTCTACCGGCCCATTCATAAGACCATCTATACCGCGATGGTCGATATGTACAACAGCCGCATTCCCATCGACTCCATCTCGCTGATCGATTATCTGCGAAGCATCAATAAGCTCGATGCCGTGGGCGGCGAAGCGTACATTTTGGAGTTGATGGGTCAGACCCTGTCGCTCGTCAACTGGCAGCACCATGCCGCCATCGTTCGCCGCGATTCGATGCTGCGTGAGCTGATCGGCGCCACCAACGAGATCAACGCGCTGGCATATAACGCCCCCACCGACACCAAAGAGGTCGTGGAGCTAGCCGAGAGCAAGCTGCTCAAGGTTACGGCGCGCGAGGTCAAGTCGAGCTACAAGACGCTGACCGAGTTTATGGTCGAGGCCTATAACGAGGCCGAGGAAGTGTGCCAGGCCGGTGGCCAGGCTGCGGGCGTGCCCACGGGCTTTCCGTCACTCGACCGTATGCTCATGGGCTTCCGCGAGGGCCAGCTTATCATCATCGGCGCCCGTCCTGCTGTGGGTAAGACGTCGTTCGCTCTGAACCTGGCACTTAACGCTGCCGCTGCTGGTTATACCGTCGGCTTCTTCTCGCTGGAGATGTCGGGCAAAGAAATTGCCCAGCGTCTGATTTGCGCCTACGCCATGATCTCGATCAGTGACTTCCGCATGGGCCGCATTAGCCCCGAACAGTGGGCCAACATCAACGAGGCCACGCAGACCTTGTCCAAGCTCGATATTCTGATTGACGATACGCCCGGCACCACAGTGACCGAGATTCGCGCCAAGAGCCGCCGAATGCTCCATAACAAGGAGAAGGCAATCATCATTCTGGACTACCTGCAGCTGGTGAGTCCTCCGCCGGGACGCCGCTCCGAGAGCCGTACCGTCGAGGTTTCGGAGATGTCGCGTGGTCTGAAGATCATGGCCAAGGAGCTCAAGATCCCGCTCATCGCGCTGTCGCAGCTCTCGCGTCAGGTCGAATCCCGTACCGGCAAGCGCCCACAGCTTTCCGACCTTCGTGAATCGGGCTCCATCGAGCAGGACGCCGATATCGTTATGTTCTTGGACCGCTCCGCCGACGAGGCCGAGGCCTCGCGCGACGATCGACCCGACGAGGGCGTTACGCGTATCGTCGTGGCCAAGAACCGTTCGGGCCCGATCGGCGACGTCGATCTGATGTTCCTGCCGGCATCCACCAAGTTCTATGAGCTTGATGGGGCACATGCCGAGGAGTAGGACAGGCGCCCGTTGCACGGGTATACTGGGAATGTTTTGTGCTTCTGCGTGCCGGCGTGGCGCGTAGACAGTCCATGAATGTAAGGAGTAAACATGCCGTCAACCGTTTTGGTCGGTGCCCAGTGGGGCGATGAGGGCAAAGGTAAGATTTGCGACCTGGTCGCCGGCGACTTCGATGCCGTCGTGCGCTACTCGGGAGGCAACAACGCCGGCCACACCATCGTCGTCAACGGCAAGAAGTACGGCCTGCACCAGGTGCCCTCCGGCATCATGTATTCCGACCACGTGTCGGTGATCGGTAACGGCTGCGTCGTCAACCCCAAGGTTGTCCTTGAGGAGATCGACATGTTCGAGGCCGACGGCATCACCACCAAGAACCTCAAGATTAGCGGCAACGCGCATGTCATCATGCCGTACCACATCGATCTGGATGGCGCCTTTGAGCAGAAGCTCGGCAAGAAGAACATCGGTACCACCAAGCGCGGCATTGGTCCGTGCTATCAGGACAAGATGGCTCGCATCGGCCTGCGCATGCAGGACATGCTGGACGAGGCGCTGTTCCGCGACAAGCTGGAGACCGCTCTCGCCCGCGTGAACCCCGAGCTCGAGCTCATCTACAACCTGCCCACCTACACCGTGGACCAGATTTGCGACGAGTACCTGCCGATGGCCGAGCGCCTGCGCCCCTACATCACCGAGACGAGCCTGCTGCTCAACAATATGATCGATGAGGGCAAGGACCTGCTGTTTGAGGGCGCCCAGGCGACGCTGCTCGACATCGACCACGGCACCTATCCGTACGTGACGTCTTCCAACTGCACCGCCGGCGGCGCCATCACCGGCTCCGGCGTCGGTATGAAGAACGTCAACCGCGTGCTGGGCGTCATGAAGGCCTATATCACCCGCGTCGGTTCGGGCCCCATGCCCACCGAGCTTTCCTATGAGTCCGAGGCTGGCCACACGCTGACCGAGGAGGGCTATGAGTACGGCGTGACCACTGGTCGCCGTCGTCGTTGCGGCTGGTTTGACGGCCCTATCGCCAACTATGCCTCGCGCGTCAACGGCCTCACCGACATCGCCATGACCAAGCTCGACGTGCTTTCGGCCTTCGACACCATTAAGGTGTGCGTTGCCTATGACGTCGATGGCGAGCGTTACACGAGCGTGCCCGAGCACCAGGTGCGCTTTGAGCATGCCAAGCCCATCTACGAGGAGCTTCCTGGCTGGAAGTGCGATATCACCGGCTGCCGCAGCTTTGAGGAGCTGCCGCGGGAGGCTCAGGACTACGTGGCGTTTATCGAGGATCTGGCACACACCCGCGTGACGTTCATTGGCGTTGGCGCTGGTCGCGAGCAGATCATCAACCGATTCTGGAAGTAATCGGGACTATTTGGTTATTGCGATATACCCCTTTGCAGCCCGGACGGGCGGCCGAGGGGTATATTTGCTTGCAAAGGGCTCGCGCGGAGCGGGCCATTCATCCATAGAGGAGGCACCCTTGAAGGCGGACACTCAAACCATCGACATCCTGTTGTTGGGCAGCGGCGGCCGCGAGCATGCTTTGGCAGCTAAGCTCGCAGCATCACCGCGCGCCGGCAAGCTCTACATCGCGCCGGGTAACGGCGGCACCGCGAGCTGCGGCGAGAACGTTGTTCTCGACGACTGCGATCCTGCGGCCGTGGCGGCGTTTGCGCAGAGCCACGGATGCGGACTCGTGGTGATTGGCCCCGAGGCTCCGCTCGTGGCGGGCGTGGCCGACGCCGTGCGCGCGGCGGGTATTCCCTGCTTTGGCCCGGGCGCCGAGGGTGCCCAGATGGAGGGCTCCAAGCTGTTCTCCAAGCAGCTCATGGAGCGTGCGGGCATTCCGACGGCAGCCTATGGTTCGTTTACCGACGAGGCTTCGGCTCTCGCCTACGTGCGCGAGCAGGGCGCCCCGCTGGTCGTGAAGGCCGACGGCCTTGCCGCCGGCAAGGGCGTTATCGTGGCGACCGAACTTGAGCAGGCCGAGGAGGCCGTGCGCGAGTGCTTTGGCGGCACCTTTGGCGATGCCGGCAACACCGTGGTTATCGAGGAGATGCTCGTTGGTCCCGAGTGCTCGCTGCTGGCCTTTACCGACGGCAAGACCGTGCGCCCCATGGCCACCTCGCAGGACCACAAGCGTGCGCTCGAGGGCGACAAGGGCCCCAACACCGGCGGCATGGGCGTCTACAGCCCGGTGCCCATCGTGACTGACGAGGAACACGCCACGATGGTGGCGGTCATGGAGCAGACCGTGGCCGAGCTCGCTGCCGAGGGTATCGACTACCGCGGCTGCCTGTACGGCGGCTTTATGCTCACGCCTGCCGGCCCCAAGGTGCTGGAGTTCAATGCCCGCTTTGGCGACCCCGAGACGCAGGTCGTGCTGCCGCGCCTTAAGAACGACCTGGTTGAGGTCATGCTGGCTTGTGCCAACTGCGAGCTCGACCAGATTGAACTCGACTGGCGCGACGAGTGGGCCGTGGCCGTTGTCCTGACGAGCGCGGGCTATCCCGGCAGCTACGAGAAGGGCAAGGTCATTACCGGTATTGAGGATGCCGAGGCCATGGAGAACGTGACCGTGTACCACGCGGGCACTGCCGTGGTGGACGGCCAGCTCGTGACCAATGGTGGCCGCGTGCTTGCCGTGACCGCTCTGGGCGACACGTTCGAGAACGCTCGCAACCTTGCCTACGAGGCCTGCGAGAAGATTGATTTTGAGGGCAAGACCCTGCGTCACGACATCGGCCTGCGCGCACTGCGCGGCCGCGACGCCTGGGATGCCTAAAATCCGAGAGGAATGAGACGGATGGACGAGAAGAACGAAGAGCTCGTGGATGCGCAGATCGTCGAGGAGGACAGCCGCGTGTATGGGCACGCCGAGGGCGAGCCTGGTGGCGAGGTCGCTGACGAGCCGGCGCTGGTGCTGGGCGACGACGACCCGCACGATGCCGAGCTGCACGAGAAAATTCTTTCGGAGGAGTGCGCCTGGAAGGGCAAGATCCTCGACGTCCACCGTCTTGAGGTTGAGCTGCCCAACGGTCACCGCAGCGCTCGCGATATCGTTCGCCATCCGGGTGCGGCGGCCGTTGTGGCGCTGACCGAGAGCGGCAAGATCGTACTGGTGCGTCAGTACCGCACCGCCATCGACCGCGTGACGGTCGAGATTCCCGCCGGCAAGCTCGATCCAGGCGAGGACCCGCTTGATTGCGCCAAGCGCGAACTGCATGAGGAGACGGGCTTTAGGGCTGGTCGTATTCGCTTTCTGACGTCGATTGTCACGTCCTGCGGTTTTTGCGATGAGATCATCCACATCTACTTGGCTACCAAGCTCGAGTTTGATGCGCCCAACCCCGATGATGACGAGTTTGTCAACGTGGACCTGGTGCCGCTGCACGAGCTGATCGACGCCGTGCTCGACGGCAAGATCGAAGACGCCAAGACCGTCGTAGGCGCGCTTGCCTGCGACAGCATCGCGCACCGACTAGGCGGAGCGGAGCTTTAACGAGCGGGGATGATCCCGCAGGTTTGTGTAAGTCAGCGAAAGTGCTCCATTTGAGACAAGGTGGCCTAAAAGAGGAGGGAAGCGTATGGATATACGCGACCGACGATTGAAGGCCAGATTGTCCAAATGGAGCACTTGCAGCGTCGAGACGAAACGCGGTTTGGTAAAACCGCGTAAGGTGATTATGTTTAAGAGGTTTCTTTCGTATTACAAGCCCCAGATGGGGCTTTTTGTTGCTGATACTGTTTGTGCTCTGGTGCTTGCCGCCATTGACCTGGCGTTCCCCATTATCCTGCGCAATTTGACCGGTGGGCTATTTACTCAGGGTCAGGCTGCCATTATGCAGGCGCTCGGCATGATCGCGGTGGGCTTGGTGCTGATGTATGCCGCCCGCTGCGCCTGCCGCTACTTTGTGAGCTATTGGGGTCACGTGATGGGCGCGCGCATGGAGTCCAAAATGCGCGAGGACCTGTTCGACCAGTATGAGCGCTTTAGCTTTGCGTACTTCGACCGCAACAGCTCGGGCGACATGATGAGCCGCGTGGTCAACGACCTGTTCGATATCTGCGAGGCGGCGCATCACGTACCCGAGTGGATCATCATCTGCGGTATCGAGATTATCGGCTCGTTTGTGATCCTCTTTACCATCGCTCCGGTGCTGGCGCTTGCCATGGCCGTGGTGACGGCGGCGTTTGCGGTCGTCATGTTTTGGCAGAACATGCGCATGCGCGAGGTCTTTAGCGACAACCGCAAGAAGATCAGCGGCATTAATGCACAGCTGCAGGATTCTC
Organism: uncultured Collinsella sp.; assembly: GCA_902482615.1. GTDB lineage: Bacteria > Actinomycetota > Coriobacteriia > Coriobacteriales > Coriobacteriaceae > Collinsella. The sequence continues at coordinate 6,171 of CABTAA010000002.1, read as the reverse complement.
TGGCGGGCATGCGCGTGGTCAAGAGCTTTGCCAACGAGGAGACCGAGCGTGCCAAGTTCCGTGCCTCTAACGACCGCTACCTTTTGTCCAAGGAGAACATGTATCACGCTATGGGCGTCTATACCGCGACGTATGGCCTGCTCTCGGGTGTGCTCTATGTGATCGTAGTGCTGCTGGGCGGATGGCTGGTCGCCCAGGGACAGCTACAGGCGGTCGATATGGCGACCTTCGCACTCTATATTTCGCTGTTCTGCACGCCGCTTGAGACGCTCGTCAATTCGGCCGAAACGTATCAGAAGGCTATCGCCGGCTTTAAACGTATGGACGAGGTGCTCTCGACCGCGCCGGATATCCAGGACAAGCCGGGCGCTACGGATCTGCAGGTGACTGCCGGCGCCGTGGAGTATCACGACGTGTGCTTTAACTACGAGGATGTCGAGCTGGGCGAGGGCTATGCCGACGAGCGTCCCGTTATCGACCATATGGACCTGTCCATCAAGCCCGGGCAGACCATCGCTTTGGTTGGCCCTTCGGGCGGCGGCAAGTCCACGACCTGTTCGCTGCTGCCGCGCTTTTATGACGTGGCTACCGGATCCATTAGCATCGACGGTCAGGACGTGCGCGATGTGACGCAGCAGAGCCTGCGCCGCGCCATCGGCCTGGTGCAGCAGGATGTCTATCTGTTTGACGGTACGATTGGCGAGAACATCGCCTACGGCAAGCCGGGCGCTACGGCGGAAGAGATCGCCGAGGCGGGCAGCCGCGCCAATATCGATACCTTTATCGAATCGCTTCCGCAGGGCTACGACACCGTGGTGGGCGAGCGCGGCAGCCGTCTTTCGGGCGGACAGAAGCAGCGCGTTGCCATCGCGCGCGTGTTTCTCAAGAACCCCAAGATCCTGATTTTGGACGAGGCGACGAGTGCTTTGGATAACGAGAGCGAGGAGGCGGTGCAGGCGTCGCTCGAAGAGCTGGCACGCGGCCGCACCACGATTATCATCGCCCACCGCCTTTCTACCATTAAGCATGCCGATGAGATTGCGACCGTTGAGCATGGTCGCGTTGTGGAGCGTGGCACGCACGAGGAGCTTCTCGCCCGTGGCGGCACCTATGCCCGTTACTATCGAATGCAGTTCGAAGGTGCGCGTGCGCACGAGCTCGACTGATTGATATGACAGGAAGTTTATGGCTGACAAGAACCCTTTGACTCCGGAAGAAGTGACGGAGTTATTCTCCGAAATCGATGCATCCGGCGTCTTGGATCCCACGCTCGCCAAAAAGCGTACCGAGCGCATGCGTGAGAAGGAGGCTGCGGCCAAGCGCGGTGACAAAGCGGCGCTAGCGCAGCTGCGCAGCGAGGACCGCGCGAGTCAGGCAAAACATATCGACCCGCTGTCCGAGGACGATCCTTCGGGCTCGCAGGTGAGCCATACCATTACGAAGACCGCGATGGCCGTGGTCATCGGTATTTTGGTGCTGATCGTGGGCATGCAGATTGGCTACGGCGTGATGCGTCGTCTGAACACCGCCAACCTGTCCGAGAGCGTTTCGGTCGATACCGTCTCGACCGCGCTCAAGGGTGGACTTGAATGGGGCAACGGCTTTACGCAGTTCCCGCTCGACTTCACCGTCGATGAAGCCGATGAACGCGCGGGCACGGTCGAGGTGACGGTGTTGGACACATCGTCTGCCAACGAGCTCGAGCTGCTGTCCAACGGGCAGATTCAGGCCGCGGCGCTTGCGACCAACGCGTTGCTCAACGATAAGATCGACCGCGTGGTGTATAACGTTCACGCCTATATCGACGAGGATAGCAACATTCAGCACGATTCCTTCTTTGGCATGTTCCCCGCGCGCGGCCACCAGAGCGCCATTTTGACGTTCGTGTGGACCAAGAGCTCATCCAACGCCACGAGTATCGACTGGAAGATGCGCATCGTGAGTATGGATGACACCATCGCCGAGCGCATTCAGAAGCAGGTGAACTCGGTGTCGTCGTTGATTGAGGACCCGGTGGTGAGCCAGACCAAGATTGACGAGGAAAAAGCCGAGCGCGATCTGGAGCATCGTCTGCATGGCCGCGAGATTTTCCGTGGCGGCAAGCCCGATCGCACACCGTCCGAACTGCTGGAGCAGGACAAGAAAAAATAAGACGCCATCATCCCGCGTGAGCCACAAGCCCCGCGGGATGATTTTTCTGGGACGGGGATTAAAAAACATTATGCATAGAAAGTCATAATTATCATTTCGTAAACATTTCGATGAAATTAACGCCATGAGGCATGCTTGCGGTTACAATACCGCGAGGCCTAACTACACACCTTTAAGCCGGTCCTGTGAGACCGGGAAGGAGAATTATGGCGAACAACCATACCGCGGGCGCTGCCGCCCGCACCTTCGCGCCCAGCGAGCTTTGCCAGCGTATGCTGGCCAAAACCAGCAAGGGCACCTGCGGTCCCTGCATCCTGTATCTTGAGGATGGGACCATTTTTTATGGACGTGCATGCGGCGCCGAGGGCACCGCGACCGGCGAAGTTTGCTTCAACACCTCGCTCGAGGGCTACTTTGAGGTCATGACCGACCCGAGTTATGCCGGCCAAATCGTAACCATGACCTATCCGCAGATCGGCAACTACGGTATCGACGAGACCGACGTCCAGTCGGCCTTCCCCGGCGACGCCGTGCGCCCTGCGAGCGTTCCGGCCATGCGCGGCATGATCGTTCGCGACATGTGCGCCACGCCTTCTAACTGGCGCTCGGCCGTCAGCGTGCCGGAGTACCTGCGCGCTCACGGCATCGTCGCTATCGAGGGTGTCGACACTCGCGCCCTGGTGCGCCACCTGCGCGACAATGGTTCCAAGATGGGCATTATTTCGACCGAGATCTTCGACGTCGACGAGCTTGCCGAGCGTCTGGCCGCTGCGCCCACGTTGGTAGGCGAGAACCTGGTCAAGACCGTAAGTTGCCCCGTACCTCACGAGTTTGTGGCCGCCGACCTGCCTGCCACGCATGACTTTGCGCTTACGGCTGGGGCTCCCGCCCGTCACAAAGTGGTCGCCTACGACTGCGGTGTGAAGCGCGGCATTCTGGAGGGTCTGGTCCGCGCCGGCTGCGACCTTACCGTCGTGCCGTGGGACACGCCCGCGAGTGAGGTGCTCGACATGAATCCCGACGGTGTCTTTTTGTCCAATGGCCCCGGCGACCCCGACGCTGTGGTGGAGACCTACGAGCAGGTGCAGCAGCTGATCGGCAAGGTGCCGGTCTTTGGCATTTGCCTGGGCCATCAGATGATCAGCCTGGCCTGCGGCGCCCAGATGGAAAAGCTTAAATTCGGTCACCGCGGTGGCAACCAGCCGGTCATGAACCTGGTAAGCCGTCGCGTGGAGATTACCGCGCAAAACCATGGCTTTGGCCTGCTGTTCCCCAGCCTGGGCAAGCTTGTTCCCGAGCTTTCCGGCGGCGAGACCGAGCATGCGGCCGATGGAGATCTGCGCGTCTGGGTGCGCCGCGGAATCGCGCCGGTCGTGATGAACGAGCGCTTTGGCCGCATTCGCCTGACGCACGTGAACCTCAACGACGGCACCGCCGAGGGCATCCAGCTGCTCGACGCCCCGTGCTTCTCGGTCCAGTACCACCCCGAGGCTTCGCCTGGCCCCACCGATGCCCACTATCTCTTTACCGCCTTTACGCGACTCATGGACGGCGAGGAGAACTACCTGGACATCGATACCGCGAAGGACCGCCTTGCCGGCTGGAACTTTGCTGAGTCCGAGACCGCTGAGACCGAGGAGAACTAACATGCCTAAACGTACTGACATCAAGCGCATCCTCGTCATTGGTTCGGGCCCCATCGTCATCGGCCAGGCCTGCGAGTTCGACTACTCCGGCGCCCAGGCCTGCAAGGTGCTCAAGGAGGATGGCTTTGAGGTCATCCTGGTCAACTCCAACCCGGCGACCATCATGACCGACCCGGGTCTTGCCGACCGCACCTATGTCGAGCCCATCACCGCTGAGTTTATCGAGCGCGTAATCAAGAAAGAGCGCCCGGACGCGCTGCTGCCCACGCTGGGCGGCCAGACCGGTCTGAACGCCGCCGTCGAGCTGGCGAAAGACGGTACGCTCGACAAGTACGGCGTCGAGATGATCGGCTGCGACCTGGCCGCCATCGAGCGCGGCGAGGATCGCAAGCTCTTTAACGAGGCCATGGCCGAGATTGGCCTGGAGGTCGCACGCTCGGGCTATGCCTACAGCGTGGCCGACGCCGAGGCTATCGCCGAGCGCGTGGGCTATCCCTGCGTACTGCGCCCGAGCTTTACCCTCGGCGGCGCCGGCGGCGGCATCGCTCACACTCACGAGGAGCTCGTCTCCATCGTGAGCCAGGGCCTCGAGCTCTCGCCCGCCCACGAGGTGCTGGTCGAGGAGTCCATCGAGGGCTGGAAAGAGTATGAGATGGAGGTCATGCGTGACCACGCCGGCAACGGCATCATCGTGTGCTCCATCGAGAACCTCGACCCCATGGGCGTGCATACCGGCGACTCCATCACCGTGGCGCCGGCGCAGACCCTCTCCGACCTGGAGTATCAGCGCATGCGTGTCGCCTCGCTCGCCATCTTGGAGAAGATCGGCGTCGAGACCGGTGGCTCCAACGTGCAGTTTGCCGTGAACCCCCAGACCGGCCGCCTGATCGTCATCGAGATGAACCCGCGCGTGAGCCGTTCGTCCGCCCTCGCTTCCAAGGCCACGGGTTTCCCCATTGCCAAGGCCGCCGCGCGCCTGGCTGTGGGCTACACGCTCGACGAGATCGTCAACGACATCACCAAGGCTACGCCCGCCTGCTTTGAGCCCACGATCGACTACTGTGTGGTCAAGGTGCCGCGCTTTGCCTTCGAGAAGTTCAAGGGTACCGACCCCACGCTCACCACGCGCATGAAGGCCGTGGGCGAGATTATGGCGATCGGCCGCACCTTTGAGGAGGCCTTTGGCAAGGCCATGCGCTCGCTGGAGGACGGACACCAGGGCATTTGCGCCGGTGGAAAGGAGGGTGCCGACAAGCTGGGCGACGACGAGCTCGCTCAGGCCGTGGCAACCCCGACCGAGCATCGCATCTTCTTTGTGGTCGAGGCCCTGCGCCGCGGCTGGGATGTCGCGCGTATCCGTGCCATCTGCGGTATCGATCCGTGGTACCTCAACCGTATCAACGACATGGTGCAGGTCCAGGAGAGCATCCGCGGCCTGCGTGTGGAGGATATCGATGCCGACGCGATGCGCCTGCTCAAGCAGTACGGCACGAGCGACGCCGAGATCGCTGCGCTGACCGGCTCGGACGAGCGCTTTGTGCGCGCCTATCGCAAGGGCCTTGGCGTGGTTCCCAGCATGAAGACGGTCGATACCTGCGCTGCGGAGTTCTCGAGCGCCACGGAGTACCATTACAAGACGTACGAGAACATCTACCGCACGAGCCCGGATGCCAAGAAGTGCGTGGCTCCCGACGAGACCACGCCGGCGGACAAGCCCAAGGCGATGATCTTGGGCGCCGGTCCCAACCGCATTGGCCAGGGTATCGAGTTCGATTACTGCTGCGTGCACGCGAGCTACGCGCTGGCGGCCCGCGGCTTTGAGACCATCATGGTCAACTGCAATCCCGAGACCGTTTCGACCGACTACGACACGTCCGACCGTCTGTACTTTGAGCCGCTCACCTACGAGGACGTCATGGATGTCATCGATGTTGAGCGACCCGACGGCGTCGTGGTGACGCTCGGCGGCCAGACTCCGCTTAAGCTGGCGCGCATGCTCGAGGAAAGCGGCGTGAACATCATGGGAGCGCCACGGAAGCGCTTTAAGGCTGCGGGAGCGGTTTGGGCGGCTATTCTTAGAAAAAGGCTGGGAAAGCAGGCGCTTTATGAAAAAGCTCAGAAGGCATAAACAGGGCCAATAAAGAAAATTTAGAAAAACAGGAGAGCGCTGCGGCTGGGTACGCGGGCCGCAGGCTGGGAGGAGAACTGGGATGGAAAAGCTGGATTACAAAAAGCAATATAAGGATCCCTACCTGCCGCCGAAAAAACCGGTGGTGGTCGATGTTCCCGAGATGTTTTTTTTGATGGTTGACGGATGGGGAGCGCCGGAAGAACCAAGCTACCAGGAGGCGGTCTCGCTGCTGTATTCCGTGGC
>CABTAA010000001.1 GCA_902482615.1 uncultured Collinsella sp. | reverse complement strand
AACCCGCGACCCCAACCTTGGCAAGGTTGTGCTCTACCAACTGAGCCATGTCCGCATATGTAAAACAAAACGGGCGCCGGAGCGCCCGGATGTTGCCTGGAGGCGAAGCCCGGATTCGAACCGGGGGTAAAGGCTTTGCAGGCCTCTGCCTTACCACTTGGCCACTTCGCCGAAAAAGGACCGCCTAAACGGTCCGGAAATGCAATGGAGCGGACAACGGGGCTCGAACCCGCGACCCCAACCTTGGCAAGGTTGTGCTCTACCAACTGAGCCATGTCCGCTTGCGGGTTATTAATTTACGCGAGTTGTCCAAAAGACGCAAGTACTTTTTTCAAAAAAATTGCCTGCCGCATGTTCTTGGTAGCTAAACGCGCTAAAGCGATTGGCTAGGCACACGATTCCGACGCTCCGTTAAACAGCTTCACCATCTGCACACGCGTGCCGGCGCCGTCTGTACGACGAGCAACCTCCACGTTATCGACGAGCATACGCATAAGCTTGATACCACGGCCGCGCTCATCAGATGCGACCGGTTCGCTCGTTTCATCGATAGAGTAGCCGGCACCTCGATCAAGTACCTCGACCACAACGCGATCGCCATAGGCCTGAACCGTCAGGACGCACCCGATACCGCCCGCATGGTCATAGGCATTACCCAGCGCCTCCCCCGACGCCAATGCGACATCGTAGCGCTCGTCACGGCGCAACGGAAGCGATTCGAGGAGTTCGGCGATGCGATGTCGGTAGTATGGAAGGTTCTCGATACCTTGACGGACCTCGACGCTCTTGCTCCAGCGAGGCAGCTCCCCCACCGGAATGGCAGGAATAGACTCCCGTGCCGGACCCGCAACATGCAGGATGTCGACAAGTCGGGCAATCTCCAAAAAACGAATAACCTCATCGGAGGCGTTAACAAGCGAAAGCAGGCCCTCTCGCCTCATGAGCTCTCTGGCACGTGTAAGCAAAAACGCCAAACCTGTCGAGTCGATAAAGCCCACGGCCTGGCAATTGATGACAACGCGACGCACGCCCCGGTCGATCAAATTATCCAACCGTCGGCGCAGCACCGGCACCGATGCGATGTCGACATCACCCGGTGGCGTCAAAACCGCTATGTCATTCCACTCATTCATACGACCATGGTTCCCCAAAAAAGCCCACTCGATGCATTCGTTTCCCCAACCGTGCGGATTCGACGCGCCCAGCGTCGTCTATGAACGACCCCGTAAAAACTCAAGGGACACCAATGCAATGTCATCGTCCAGCGCCGATTCGGTAAATCGGTCAAGCTCGCCCAAGACCTTGCCGCAAATGCCCGACACGCCCTCCCCCGAAACAGAAAGCAGAAGATCGCGCAAGCGCTGCTCGCCAAAGAACGCTCCGGTGCGGTCGCGGGCCTCAATCGTTCCATCCGTATACATGAAGAGCATGTCGCCAGGAGCGAACGTAAACACGCCTGTCTCGTACACCATGCTCTCAAAGGCACCGATTACACCCGATTGGCATCCAAGTAGCTCGACCTCTCCCCCACGTGCCTCGCCGCCACCCAGCGGCATCGACTCTGGCCTAATGACCATGGTCGGAGGATGGCCCGCCGAACAATACGTTGCGCGTCCGGCCTTAAGGTCAATCTTGGCGATAAAGGCCGTCACGAACGTCTCGACCCTCGAAAAGCCCATGAGCATGCTGTTAAGGGAGCGTGCCATGCGGGCCGGTCCAGCGCCCTCCCAGGCATATGCCGTCAGGGCCGTCTTGACGAGCGCGGACATCGATGCGGCCTCAATGCCTTTGCCAGACACATCACCCAGAATCATGACGGCGCAGTCGTCGGGAAGACGGATGAGCGTATAGAAATCGCCGCCGACCAACGCCGAGTTCGTGGCCGACAGGTACACCGAATCGGTTGCGATACCCGGAACATCCCCCAGGGAATTTCTCATGCCAATCTGAAGGGTCTGAGCGATATGGCGCTCCTCGCGCTTTTGAGATTCGCCTTCGTAGATCAGCTCAAAGTCATGCGCCAAGTGCACCAAGTAGTCATATTCAAGGTCATCAATCGGCTCTTGGCTACCATCACGAAGCAGCAGCGCGCGCGTCGTCGGGCTCTTCGCAACAGAAGCAGGAACAATCGCGTCGTTACTGTGTTTGCCATCACCCTCAGAGCGCGGGCGCCCCGCCTCGATGCCGGAGTCGACGTAGAGACCCTGGCAAGGCAGACCATGCGCCCTAAGCCAGCCTCCCATAGGCATCGATTCGTCAACGCGAGTTATACGGACGTGTTTAAGGTCCTCGGCACTCGTGCCGCCCAAAACAGATGCCTCAAAGCCATCAGGGCCAGCCCCCAGACGTGCCGCTGGCGCCGTCGTGGAAAAGAAAAGCTTCTCGGGATCGTCCGGCAAAGCAACGCGACTGCCGCCTTCAAAATCTATGACGTAGGAATCCAGACTGGCGTCATACTCAACAGGGCAAAAATGGCAGTTAAGCATATTGCAGATCTCGGACGATACCGCCTGGGTAGCCGCGGCGGAATCGTCTAGAAAGGTAAACAACCCATCACGCAAGACATTGAGCGAGCGGCCAAGCTCGGCCGTGCGACGGGAGCGAAGGCTCGATGCCATGCCGACCAGCTGGATAGACAGGTAATCGCAAATGACCTCGAGTACATTAACGTCATAGGCGAGCGGTGCCTGGGGGCGTTTCCAACCAACTTCCAGCACGCCAAGAATCTGCGTACCGTAAAAAACGGGAAGACAGATCTCGCTGCGGTACGGAGGCATATCCTGCATGCGCAACAGGTGCTTAGAACGATTGTCCAAGTCCATGAACATACCGGAGGCGGCCTTATCACCCTCAAGGTCCTGTTGAATCGACAAGCGACAGGCACGCGACTCACGAAGAACATACGTCGGAATGCCAGCGCCATACGGCAAAAACTCAGGCAGGTAGCTGTCGTACAGCTCCTTGGAAACACCGCGAAGCTTAAAACCGCCGCTCTCAGAAAAATAGATAGCGGCACCCGAAGCATCGAGCGTTCCTACAAGCTGGTTCAAAACGGTATCAAGTAGGCTGCGCAGCTCATCGGAGCCCACGGTACTCATAATGACCGAGAGCGTGCCAGAGAGGCGCTTGTTCGCCACTCTAAGCTCCGAAAGCGCACGCTTGAGCTGACGGTCGTGCGAATACTGTTCTTCGATGCTATGGAGCGCCACCAGGACACGTGGCGCGCGGCGTCCAAAGATGCGTGGAGGCGTTACGGAGCCCGCACGAACCAAGACGGGGATAAAGGAGCCGTCACTCAGCTTGAGCATCAATTCGATCTCGGAGCCATCAGTTTCAAATGGCAGACGATGTTCCGTCGCTCGTTCAAAAGCGGATGAGTACAGGACGTCTTTAACATCTCTACCGATGACGTCGGCGCGTTCCTCGCACATCAAACCAAGTAAGCGATTATTCACATGCAGAATGGTTCCGTCGAGCTCGCAGATGATGACAGCATCGCTCGTGATCTCGACTAGTTGGGCAACGTCTGCCCACTCGTTGCGTTCAAGCGTTTCCATCGTGGACCCCACCGTCTATCGGTAACAAAAAAGCCTCCGAAGAGGCTTCTCAAATGCGATGGTGTCGGAGGCGGGACTTGAACCCGCATGACCAAAAAGCGGTCACTAGCACCTCAAGCTAGCGCGTCTGCCAATTCCGCCACTCCGACATGCTATGTTGTTGATTCGCGGTCCGTTTTGTTGGACCCGCGCGTTCAACGAGGAAGATAATAACCTATGATTCGAGAACTGTGCAAGCACTTTTTTCAAAAAAGTTTACGAATTTGTAAATGCGCAGGTAGAATGACCTGTTCGGGCCGGAATGAGGTTGCTTTCCAACGCGTCCTCGGGCATGCGGCATTATTTTGATCCGCGCTTCGCGCTACAAAATAATGCCGCCCCCTGCGGAATGCGTTGGAAAGCAACCTCATTCCGGCCCTAGGAGTATGTACTCCGGACACAGTTCTCAAACATGTTCTGGGGGCTGATACAAATTTGGTGGCTCAGCTTTGCCGAGCCCTTATATGGGGAGGCCGGAGCTAAAGCTCCGGCCTCACTAAATTTCTTATTAGATAAAGTGAGCGATCAAGGAATCGCACCCCTCTGCAGTGGTAACACAGGGCCCGTGCTGGACTTAGTTTTCAGAACATTCCGCAGACCAGGAAACCCCCTTATCCGCAGCTCCGAAGGAGCAGGATAAGGGGGTTTCCATGGTCGAGGACGTTCTGAAAACTAAGTCCAGCACGGGCCCGGACGATAACAACCGACTACAGGTCGATGTGCGATTCCTTGATCGGGAACGGCTCCGCGAAGTGGCACGCGCAGCAGTGGCCCGGGGCAACTTCCTTAAACTCGGGAAGCTTCTCAGAGCAAATACCCTGCGCGATCGGGCAGCGGGTGTGGAAACGGCAACCGGTCGGCGGATCCAACGGTGACGGCGGATCGCCGGCGAGGATGATGCGCTTACGGGTCTTCTGGATATCCGGATCGGGAACCGGCACGGCAGACAGCAGCGACTGCGTGTACGGATGGTGGGGCTCGCTATAGAGCGTCTTCCAGTCCGAAACCTCAACCATCTTACCCAGATACATAACGGCAACGCGATCAGAAATGTGCTGTACGACAGAGAGGTCGTGAGCAATGAAAAGATAAGCCGTACCGAACTTGTCCTGGAGCTCCTTAAGAAGGTTCAGAACCTGGGCCTGAATGGATACATCAAGTGCAGAGACAGGCTCGTCGCAGATGATCAGCTTGGGCTTCAGAGCGAACGCGCGGGCGATGCCGACACGTTGGCGCTGGCCGCCTGAGAACTCGTGCGGATAGCGGTTGATGTGCTCGGGGTTCAGTCCGACAACGTCGAGAAGCTCGCGGACACGCTCAATGCGCTCCTCCTTGGTGCCCACACCGTGAATGGTCATGGGCTCGGAGACGATCTCGCCGATGGTCATGCGGGGATTCAGCGAAGCATAAGGATCCTGGAAGATAAACTGCATCTCGCGACGCATGTCCTTGATCTCATGCTTGCTCATCTCGGCAACATCTTTACCCTGGAAGAACACCTTACCGGCGGTCGGCTTGGTCAGGCGCATGATGGTACGGCCCGTGGTGGACTTACCGCAACCAGACTCGCCGACCAGGCCAAAGGTCTCACCTGGATAAATCTCGAACGAAATGTCATTCACAGCAGAGACGACACGCTTGGAGAAGCGCTTGGCGAACATGCCGGACTCAGCGGGAAACTCCTTAGAGAGGTGCTCGACCTTCAGCAGCGGAGTACGCTCGTTGGTATCTGCCATTACGCCTCGCCTCCCTTCTTGGAATCCTTGCGCGTACGGGACGTCTCAGGAGCGTTCTTGAGGAACTCGGGGTCACCGGAGTAGTGGCACGCAGAGTAATGACCAGACTCGGTGACAACGCGCTCGGGGCGCTGCTTGCGGCACTTGTCCGTCGCATAGGGGCAGCGAGGAGAGAAGACGCAGCCCTCAGGCAGGTTCATGAGCGAAGGCGGGTTGCCGTGAATCGGCGTAAGAGGCTTCTTCTCTTCGATGGCCTGCTCCGGGATGGAGCGGATAAGGCCCCAGGTGTAGGGGTGGCGGCTCTCGTAGAAGATTTCCTCAGCAGTACCGAACTCGACGGGACGACCGGCGTACATAACCATGATCTTATCGGCCATATCGGCGACAACACCCAGGTCATGGGTAATCATGATAATGGCGTTGCCGTTCTTCTCCTGCATTTCCTGCATAAGCTCAATAATCTGAGCCTGAATGGTAACGTCCAGAGCAGTCGTGGGCTCGTCGGCAATCAGGATATCGGGATCGCAGGCAAGAGCCATGGCAATCATGACGCGCTGACGCATGCCGCCCGAGAACTGGTGCGGATACTCATTGACGCGCTTCTCGGGCTCGGGAATGCCAACGAGGTCCAAAAGCTCGGTGGCGCGCTTGAGCGCCTCCTGCTTGGAGTAACCACGGTGCAGACGAAGGCCCTCGCCCACCTGCTTGCCGATCTTATAGACCGGGTTCAAGGAGGTCATAGGATCCTGGAAGATCATCGCGATGTCGTTACCGCGAATGTGCTGCATCTCTTCCTCGGTCATTTCGAGGATAGAACGACCGCGATAGCGAACGTCGCCGCCCTCAATCTTTCCCGGAGGCATCGAGATGAGGCCCATGATGGTCATGGCGGTCACGGACTTACCGGAACCGGACTCACCGACGACACCCAGGGTCTCGCCGCGATCGAGCGTGTAGGAGACACCGTCGACAGCGCGAACAACGCCATCCTCGGTGTGGAAATACATCTTAAGGTCATCGACCTCGAGCAGATGCTGGCCCTCGGGAACCGGCTGGTCCTTCAGGTCCACATAGTTCTTGTTCTTCTTCATCCTTATGCGTCCTTCATCTTGACGTCGAGGGCGTCGCGCAGACCGTCACCCAGCAGGGTGAAGGCGAGCACCGTCGAAAGAATTGCCAGACCGGGCATGATCATCATCCAGGGAGCGGTCAGAAGATACTGCTGACCGTCCTGAATCATGGAGCCCCACGAAGGCGTAGGCGGAATAACGCCCATACCGAGGAAGGACAGAGCGGACTCGGTCAGAATGGCGCCACCAATGTTCATGGTCGCGTAAACCACGATGGAAGCGACGGAGTTCGGGAAGATGTGACGCACGACGATACGAGCATCAGATGCACCCATCGCGCGCGCAGCGTCAACATAGTCGTTTTCCTTGACCGTCAAGATTGCAGAGCGGAAGACGCGCGCAATCGAAGGCCAGCCGAGAATGCCGATGGCGAAAAAGACGTTCTGAAGACCACGGCCGATAACGGCGATCATGGCGACAACGAAAAGCACGTACGGGAACGCCAGGAAAATATCCGCACAGCGCATGATGATCGTATCCCAGATGCCGCCGTAGAAACCGGCCAGAGCACCCATGACCAGACCAATCAGCGTGGAGATCGCGGTGGCCATAATTCCGACGGACAGCGAAACGCGCGCACCGTAGATAACGCGGACGAGAATGTCACGACCAAGGGCGTCGGTGCCAAACGGGTGCTCTGCACACGGAGCCAGCAGCGACGTCTCGGCCATGGTAGTCGAATCGGAAGCCGTCGGCGAACCGAGCCAGGGCTTAGCCCACAGATCTGCGGTCAGGGCAACCACAACGACGATGATGATCCAGCAGACACCGATAACGGCGAGCTTGTTCTTACGAAGACGCTTAAAAGCGTCGCCCCACAGCGTGCGGGACTTGGCGGGAGCAGATGCGGCCTTAGTGGCGGTAGCCTGCTCCTGAGACTGAGAATCAGTTTCCTGCATGAGACGTACCTCCCTTAGGCCTTATCCGACGGACCGCCAAGGCGGATGCGCGGGTCGAGGAATGCATAGCTAATATCGACGAGCAAGTTGATCACCATGACGACGACGACGATGAGCGTAACGCCGCCCATAACGATGGGCCAGTCACGCATGCTAATGGCGCGATAGACCTCATAGCCGATACCGGGCCAGTTAAAGACCGTCTCGGTCAGGATGGCACCCGAAAGCATGCCACCAAAGTCGACACCGATATAGGTAACGACGGGGATGAGTGCATTCTTAAGCGCATGCTTGATGATGATCGCGCGATTGGAGAGACCCTTGGCCTTTGCCGTACGGATGTAATCCTGGTTCATGACGTCAAGCAGCTGCGAGCGCATAATGCGGGCGGCATAAGCGGTCGAAACCGAAGCCAGCGTAATGGTCGGAAGCACATAGTGCATCCAATCCTGATACTGAGAGCTGGCACCGCCGGCACCCGAGATCGGCATGGAGAATGCACCGCCCGTGGCGTCCTTGAGAATGACGCCAAAGAACAGCTGCAGCAACATACCGAGCCAGAAGGCCGGGACAGCAACGAGGATCGACGTGGTGAGCGTTACCAAAATATCCCAGAAGGAATATCGCTTTACCGCCGAAATGATACCCGCACCGATGCCCATGATTGCCTCGAGCACGATGGCGCACGCGGCAAGTTTGACCGTATACGGATACTTCTGGGCAAAGATTTCCGTAACCGGCAGCTTGCGCTGATACGAATTGCCCAGATCGCCATGAAGCAGGCCGTTCATGTAATACAAGTAACGGTCCACGAGCGACGTTTGAACGGGGTCGCCGTTCTCGTCAAGAATCGCGTTGCCGTCCTCGTCCGACTGGACCAGGTGATAGCGGACGCGAAGCTGAAGCTCCACCTCGGGGGACAGAGCCTTGTCTCCACCGATCAGCTTGATCGGATCTCCCGGCACGATATTCTGGAGGGCGAACAGAATCAGCGTGACGCCCAAAAACACCGGGATGAACTGAAGCACACGTTTAACGATGTACTTACCCATACCACTCCCCTATCTAGGGATTAACCTAAATGGGATGCCGATCGCCAGACCGGCATCCCAAAATTACCATCAGCCAGTTTACCCCAGGTTAGGGAGAACTGTATGTTTCCCATGAGGTCTACGTAAATACTTGACCCTCACGGAAGCTGCAAACTCTTAGGCGAGCTCAGCGGTACCCAGATCGGCGTGCTTCTGCGGATCGACATAGAGGTGCTTGATGCGATCGGAGCCGGCGAGGGTGTGCGTGTAGAACATCACCGGGATGACCGGGCAGTCGGCAGCGACCATTGCGTCGGCCTCCTGCATCTTAGCGACGCGCTCCTTGTCGTCAACCGTAGTGCGAGCCTCGTCGAGCTTGGCGTCGAACTCGGGGTTGTTGTAACCAGAACGGTTGTCGCCACCGAGGGAGTCGGAGTGGAACAGCGGATACAGGAAGTTGTCCATGATCGGGTAGTCGGCAATCCAGCCCAGACGACCGAACTGATAGTTGAAGTTCTGGTACTGCTCGAGCAGGGCAGACCACTCAGGGGTATCGGAAGTAGCGGTAACGCCAACCTTGGCGAGGTCGCCGATGATGGACTCCATGATCTCCTTGTGGCCGCCGTCCTGGTTGTAAGACAGAGTCACGTTAATGCCACGGTCACCGTTGGCACCGGCAGGAGCGACCTTGTCGAGGTACTCGTTAGCCTTGTCGACGTCGTAGGCGCAGAACTCCCATGCGCCCTCCTTGTAGCCATCGATGCCCGGAGGAACAATGCCGTCGGCGGGGGTACGGGTACCCTTGAAG
The DNA here is from genome assembly GCA_902482615.1 of uncultured Collinsella sp. Classification (GTDB taxonomy): domain Bacteria; phylum Actinomycetota; class Coriobacteriia; order Coriobacteriales; family Coriobacteriaceae; genus Collinsella. Next base: position 24,785 of record CABTAA010000001.1, on the reverse strand, counting down.
ATGGTCTTGCAGATGGCCTCACGGTTGATGGCCAGGGAGATGCCCCTACGAAGGTCGGCGTTGTTGAACGGCTCGGCCGTGTTGTTGCAGGTCAGGTAGTAGGTGGAAGGCTCTACGCCGAGCAGCATGCGCTCGCCGTCACCCATGGTGTAGCCGTCCTTGGACACGCCGCGATCCTTCTTGGCGGCATCGATCTGAGCGACGGGAACGTCGCAGACATCGAGGTTACCGGCCTGGAACTCCTTGTAAGCGGTCTCCATGTCCTTGATGACCTGGAAGTGGATGCCATCGATCTTGGCCTTGTCGCCATAGTAATCGTCGAACTTCTTGACGTTGATCTCCTGGCCATCCTCCCACTTGCCGTCCATCATGAACGGGCCGTTACCGACCGGGGCAAGGTAGAAGCTCTTAACATCGGACTCGGCGCACTCGGGAACCGGGGCCAGAGCCGGGTGAGAGGCGACGAAGGGGAAGTCGGCGTAAGCGGAAGACAGCTTGACGACGAGGGTCTCATCGTCGGGGCAGGTAACACCGCTGAGCTCGGTAGCGTTACCGGCAAGCAGGTCGTCATAGCCCTCGACCATGGAAAGGTGATAGGAAACCTCGGAAGGGCCGTACTCGGTAGCGATGGCCGACTTGGTGTTGACCAGACGCTCCCAACCGAGCTTGAAGGACTTGGAGGTAACGTCGTCACCGTTGTGGAACTTGGCCTTCTTGATCTTGAAGGTAAACTCGGTGGCGTCGTCGTTGGACTCAAAGGACTCGCAAGCCAGCGGAACGATCTCGCCCTTCTCGGCGTCGTAAGAGGTCAGAGCGTCAAAGAGCTGGTACTCGACCTGAGTGCCCTGGTCCTCCTGGACGTTGTAGGGGTCGATGCAGACCGGGTTGTTGATGTAGAAGTTCAGCGTCGAACCGGACTCAGAACCGGAAGCGTCGCCGCCCTTCTTGCCGCATGCGGCAAGAAAAGCCATGGAGCTCGCAGCAAGGGTACCGCCGACAAAGGCGCGACGACCCATAACGGGCTGGTGGAACATAGAATCAGCCATGCCATCCTCCTTATGAGATAGGACAAAGTGAGTTCGGCCGAGCAACGTCGAGACAGCCCGATCGAACCGTTCAAACGCGGTTCGCTGCTATGGCTGGTTATGCACAACGGACCAACGTTTCGCAATACAGTAGCGCATTTTATGCACGATTTGGGGCTAATTCCGGTTAACGGTCGAGAATTTCTTTAGTTGGGCGAAGTATGTGGGGATATTTTGACTCTGTTACAAATATGTAAACAAAAAGGGTCCCGCACTTGCGGAACCCTTTTCAAGTATTTATGCGGCTCGTGCTTAGAAGCCGACGATGCCCTGCGGGAAGAAGAACATGCACAGGACGACGCACACGGCAAAAACGACGGCCATAATTACCGTCAGGCGATCGAGGTTCTGCTCCATGACGCCCGTGGCAGAGCTGGAGTTATACAGCGAGCTAGCGATCATATCCGAAACGCCGGTGCCCTTACCGGAATGCATCAGGACGAGAATCGTCAGCGCCACGGCAGAGACAGCCCAAACGACAAACAGAAGAATCTGGAACGGACCCATAGATAAGCTCCTTAATAGAACAATTCAAACTCCAGTACTGTACCACAATCCCCCGCTCTCCCCTACCTGCCACTCAAGGACGGGGTGGAAATGGCAGAAATACCAAAAAGGGGGTTGTCCGGTTGTGGACAACCCCCTTACTAGAAAACGGTATTTGTTTTCTATTAGGCCTCGGTGGCGAGCACGCGGCCCGTCATCTCGGCGGAAGGCTCGATACCAGCCATGGTGAGCATGGTCGGAGCGATATCGGAAAGACGGCCGTCCTCGATACCGGTGAGCTGTGCCTTCTCATCAACGATGATAAACGGCACACGGTTGGTGGTGTGAGCCGTGAACGGATGCTTGGAACCGTCGGAAGCAACGTCAAACATGTGATCGGCGTTGCCGTGATCGGCGGTAATCAGCGCAAAGCCGCCCTTGGCGAGAATCGCCGGGACAACCTTGGACAGGGCATCGTCAACAGCCTCGACGGCCTTAACGGCGGCGTCGAAGACACCGGTGTGACCAACCATGTCGCAGTTCGCGAAGTTCACGATGTAGAAATCAGCGCGATCCTCGTTGATGGCGGCGACGAGCTTCTCGGTAACCTCGGGAGCGCTCATCTCGGGCTGCAGATCGTAGGTAGCGACCTTGGGGGAAGCGACGAGCACGCGCTCCTCGCCCTCCTTGGGCTCCTCGATGCCGCCGTTGAGGAAGAACGTAACGTGGGCGTACTTCTCGGTCTCGGCGGTGTGCAGCTGCTTCAGGCCATTGGCGGCGATAACGTCGGCCAGGACGTTCTCAGGGAACGTCTTGGGGAAGGCGACCTCGACGTCAAACGTCGGATCGTACTCGGTCATCGTCACAAAGTGAGAAAGCTTGATCTGCTCGCGCTCAAAGCCGTCGAACTTCTTGTCCGTGAACACGCGGGTCATCTGACGAGCGCGGTCGGGACGGAAGTTGAAGAAGATAGCCGCGTCGCCCTCGTGGATGCCCTCGTTGTGGGCAGCGAAGGGCTCGACGAACTCGTCGCCGCGCGGGTCCTTCTCGTAGTAGGCCTTGATACCGGCAACGGGGTCGGTATCGGCATCGGACGCGTTGACCATGACGTCGTAGGCGCGCTGGATGCGCTCCCAACGATTATCGCGGTCCATAGCCCAATAACGGCCCGAGACGGTGGCAACGCGAGCGTCGCAACCGGTCTCCTCGGAGATCTTAGCCAGGAAGGCGCAGAACTCACTCATGTAACCGGCACCGGACTGCGGGTCGACGTCGCGGCCATCCATGAAGGCGTGGACGCGAACGGTCTTGACACCATGCTCGGCAGCCATCTTGACCAGAGCCTCGACGTGGTTCATGTGAGAATGAACACCGCCAGGGCTCATAAGGCCCATGAGGTGGAGAGTCTTGCCATCAGCCTTGACGTCGTCCATAGCCTTGACGAAGACCTCGTTCTTGGCGATGGAGCCATCCTTGATGGCGTTGTTGATGCGCGAAAGCTCCTGGAACACGATGCGGCCGGCACCGATGTTGAGGTGACCCACCTCGGAGTTACCCATCTGGCCATCGGGAAGACCCACGTCCTCGCCCGAAGCGCCGAGCGTGGTGTGGGGGTACTTCTCGTACAGGCTATCAAGGAAGGGCGTCTTAGCAGCGGCGACGGCGTTCTCGCCATCGGCCGGAGCCAGGCCGCAGCCGTCCATGATGATCAGGAGTGCAGGAAGATGACGCTGTGCCATATGTCCTACTCGCCTGCCTTGACGACCATAGAGGCGAAGTCGGCAGCCTTGAGCGAAGCGCCGCCCACGAGAGCACCGTCAACGTCGGGCTTGGCGACGAGCTCGGCGATGTTGCCGGGCTTGGCAGAGCCACCATAGAGAACGCGGATGCCGTTAGCGAGCTCCTCGCCGAACATCTCCTTGAGGGTCTCGCGGATAGCGCCGCAGACCTCCTGGGCGTCATCGGCGGTAGCGGTCTTGCCGGTGCCGATGGCCCAGATGGGCTCGTAGGCTACAACGAGCTGCTTGGGGCATTTGATCTCGAGACCCTCGAGACCTGCCATGACCTGGTTGCAAACGAAGTCGACATAGGTGCCGGCCTCGCGAACCTCCTCGGGCTCACCGCAGCAGAAGACGGGAACGATGCCAGCGGCAACGAGGGCCTTGGCCTTCTTGTTCATATCCTCGTCGGTCTCGTGGAAATATCCACGACGCTCGGAGTGACCGATGATGCAGTAAGTGCAGCCAGCGGACTTGAGCATGTCGCAGGAGGACTCGCCGGTGTAGGCACCCTTTGCCTCCCAGTACACGTTCTGTGCACCGAGAGCGATGGGGGCAGCCTGCATGCGGGCGTGAACGGTGGTGATGTCGATGGTCGGCGGGCAGACGAGGACCTCAACGCCCTCGGGAACTTCGGGCAGAGCCTCGGCGAGCTCGTCAGCGAGCTTAGCGGCAGCGGCAACGTCGTTGTTCATTTTCCAGTTGCCGGCGATGAGTTTAGTGCGATTAGGCATCGAGAAGCGCCTCCACTCCGGGGAGAGCCTTGCCCTCGACGAGTTCCATGGAAGCGCCGCCACCGGTGGAGATCCAGCTCATCTTGTCGGCAAGATCGAACTTGTTGACGGCTGCGACGGAGTCGCCACCGCCGATGATGGAGGTGCCGCCGTTGGCCTTGAGCTCGGCAACAGCCTCGGCAACGGCCTTGGTGCCGTGCGCGAAGTTATCGAACTCGAAAACGCCCATGGGGCCGTTCCAGAAGACGGTCTTGGCGCCCTTGATGGCCTCGGCGTAAAGGGCCTCGGTCTTGGGGCCGATGTCCATGCCCATGCGATCCTCGGGGATGGCGTCGGAAGCGACGACCTCGCCCGTAGCGTCCTCGCCGAAGTGGTCGGCAACGAGGTTATCGATCGGGAGCAGGATCTTGACGCCCTTGTCCTCAGCCTTCTTGAGCATCTCTGCAGCGCGCTCGACCCAGTCCTCCTCTTTGAGGGAGGTACCGACGGTCTTATAGCCCTTGGCCAGGAAGAAGGTGTAGGCCATGCCGCCACCGATGATCAGGGTGTCGGCGGAATCGATCAGATGATCGAGGACACCGATCTTGGAGGAAACCTTGGAACCGCCGACGATGGCGACGAAAGGACGCTCAGGATCAGCGAAGATGCTGGTCAGCGTGTCGACCTCCTTCTCAAGCAGGAAGCCTGCGACAGCGGGGAGATAGGCGGCCGGGCCCACGACGGAACCCTGTGCGCGGTGAGCGGTGCCGAAGGCGTCGAGAACGAAGATGTCGCCGTAGGAAGCGAGCTTCTTGGCGATCTCGGGATCGTTCTTCTTCTCGCGCTTATCGAAACGGACGTTCTCGAGAACGAGGACCTTGCCCGGCTCGACAGCCTCGACGGCCTTGGCGGCCTCCTCGCCGTAGGTGTCCTGGACGAAGCTGACGTCGAGACCGGAAAGCTCGGCGAGCTTGGCGGCAACCGGCTTGAGCGAAAGCTCGGGCTCGAAACCAGTGCCGGCAGGACGGCCAAGGTGGCTCATGAGGATGACGCGAGCGTTGTGCTCGACGAGATACTTGATGGTGGGAAGGGCAGCCTTGATGCGGGTGGTATCGCCCACGACGCCGTCCTTGATAGGCACATTGAAGTCAACGCGAACGAGAACGCGCTTGCCGTCGACATCGATGTCGCGGACGGTCTTCTTGGTAAAGGCCATGTTTGCTTCTACCTTTCGTACATGTGTGCACGTATGTGCGCACGGTTTCCAATAAAAAAGGACGCGACCCCAGAGCATAAGCCCTTAAAGGCCGCGCCCTTCTTTAGACGCTCAACGAGCTAGTCGATTGCCGATAACTTAAGCAACGAACTTCTCGAAGTACTTGATGGTGCGGACCATCTGAGAGGTGTAGGAGTTCTCGTTGTCGTACCAAGAGGTGACCTGAACGAGGGTCTGGCCGTTGCCGAGGTCAGAGCACATGGTCTGCGTGGCGTCGAAGATGGAGCCGTGGGTCTCGCCGACGATGTCGCGGGAGACGATCTGGTCCTCGTTGTAGGCGAAGGTATCGGGGATGGTCTCGGCGTAGGCCTTCATGGCAGCGTTGACCTCGTCGACGGTGACCTTCTTGTCAACGACGGCGTAGAGGTTGGTCAGCGAGCCGGTCGGCGTCGGGACGCGCTGGGCGGCACCGATGAGCTTGCCGTTGAGCTCGGGGAGAACCAGGCCGATGGCCTTGGCAGCGCCCGTGGTGTTCGGGACGATGTTCTCGGAGCAGGCGCGGGAGCGACGGAAGTTGCCCTTGCGCTGCGGGCCGTCGAGCGGCATCTGGTCGCCGGTGAAGGCGTGGATGGTGGTCATGATGCCGGACACGATGGGAGCGAAGTCGTTGAGACCCTTGGCCATCGGGGCGAGGCAGTTCGTCGTGCAGGAGGCAGCGGAGATGATGTTGTCCTCAGCGGTCAGCGTCTCATGGTTGACGTTGTACACGATGGTGGGCAGATCGCTGCCGGCCGGAGCGGAGATGACGACCTTCTTGGCGCCAGCGTTGATGTGGGCCTGAGCCTTAGCCTTGCTGGTGTAGAAGCCGGTGCACTCGAGAACGACGTCGACGTCGAGGTCGCCCCAAGGCAGGTTGTTGGCGTCGGCCTCCTTGTAGATCTTGATCTCCTTGCCGTCAACGGTGATGGAATCCTCGCCAGCAACGACCTCGTGATCGCGAGCGTAGTTGCCCTGCGTGGAGTCGTACTTCAGCAGGTAAGCGAGCATATCGGGAGAGGTGAGGTCGTTGATAGCGACGATCTCGGAGCCCTCATGACCGAACATCTGACGGAAAGCCAGACGACCGATGCGACCGAAGCCGTTAATAGCAACCTTTACTGCCATTGTGTCTCCTTTCGTAAGGCCCCCGCGAGCTACAGCGCCCGCCGTTGAGGCCCACAAACTAACCACTCGCCTAATATACCTTTTTTTTGACTTGAATTTCACGAGAATGCTCGAAATTGAAAATCAAATTTACGTTAAAACGTTTTAAAGACTAAAATAGCAGCTAAATCCGTATATAAGTCGATACTTCAAACTACCTGTTTGCTTCAATGAGCTTTTCAAGCCTCAAAACGCGATGGTACAGGGCAGACTTCGACAAGGGAGGGTCAGCCATCTCCCCCAAATCACGCAGCGACAGATCGGGATAGCGCTCGCGCAGGTCGCAAAAGACCGCCAAGGCATCCGGAAGCGCATCGCGAAGGCCACGCTGCTCGAGCTCATCGATAAGCGCAAGCTGATGTTGGGCAGCACCGGCGCTTCTGGTCTGGTTGGCGAGCTCGGCATTCACGCGACGGTTCACATCGTTCTTAACCAACTTGACCGCGCGCGCCTCCTCAATCTCGGCAACGCTGCGCTTGGCACCAATCAGCTTTAATAGATGCTCGATTTCCTCGGCGCTCTTAATGTACACGGCATATGACCCCCGCCGTGCATTAACACGAGCATGGACCCCAATCTGCTCCAACAGATCGCAAAGTCCCTTGGCATATTGCTCGCCCTGCACAGCGATCTCCAAATGAAAATCGCCGCGTGGATCGGCCACGAAGCCGCCCGCGATGAGCGCGCCGCGGATATAGGCAAGTCTACAGCAAGGACGGGCAACGATATGTCGGGGTACGCCGGCGACAAGTCCTCCCCTACGGTCGAGGATACCCAGCAGAACCAAGGCCTTATCCAGGTCTGGCTGATCAGGCAAGGTGATGAGGTAGTTTCGAACCTTATGCAAGACAGATTTGCGGACGGTGAACTCCGTTTTGAGCTTAAGGATACGATGCGTCAGCGTGATCATCGTGCGCGCGACGGCTCCCGTCTCAGTCGCGACCGTCAAACGATACCGCCCAGAGCCGGTAAGCGAGAGCGTACCGCTCACGCGCGTGAGGGCGGCAAGCGTCGACAAGTCGCAGTATTCACATTCGGGTTCGCAGCGCGCAAGCTCGTCGCGCACCTCAGCGGTAAACGACATGCAGGCCTAAGCCTTCGTGTTGGCGCGCGACAGGTCGCGGTGGGAGATGCTCACATGATACTGAGCGCCTTCCAGGTAACGGGCCGTGGCCTCGGCAATGGCAACGCTGCGGTGCTGGCCGCCCGTGCAGCCGATGGCGATAGAAAGCTGCGGCTTACCCTCCGCGATATAGCCCGGCATCACCGTATCGAGCAGCTGAGTCCAAGCCTTCCAAAACTCCTGCGTCTTGGGATGGTCCAGAACAAAATCGGAGACCTTTTTATCGAGACCGGTCATCGTGCGCATCTCGGGATCGTAGAACGGATTAGGCAGGAAGCGGACGTCGATCATAATGTCCGCCTCGACGGGCATGCCGTGCTTAAAGCCAAACGAGAACACGTGGACGTCCATGAGCTGCTGGTCGGACAGCTCGGAAAATGCCATACGTAGCTTGTTGCGCAGCGCAGAGGTGCGCAGACGGCTCGTGTCGATAATCATATCGGCTCGGTCGCGCACGCCCTGAAGCTGAAGGCGCTCGCGCTGAATGGCATCGGCCGTAGTCTCCCCCGGCTTGGCAATGGGATGGCGGCGGCGGTTTTCGCTATAACGACGGATCAGCACCTCGTCAGAGGCCTCGAGAAACACGATGTCACAGCTCATCTCGCGCTCCTCGAGTGCGGCAATGGCATCGAGCAGCTCATCGAACAAGCCCTGGCTGCGCAGGTCGCAGGTGACGGCGAGATGCCTGCCCACGCCCGTATTGATGCCGACGAGCTCGGCAAGCTGGGCGATGAGACGCGGAGGCAGGTTATCGATGCAAAAATAGCCCATGTCCTCGAACACGTGCATGGCCTGTGTGCGGCCTGATCCGGACATTCCGGTGATGATGACGATATCGGGGATGCGCTCCGAGCGCTCCGCCGCATCCATGGCATCTCCCTTTTGCATGTGTTGCCTCCCGAAAACAAGCGCGGGACCCAGCAACCCGGATCCCGCGCGGTCAATTGCCTATATTGAGTATACCGCCCCGAGCGGATACGAGGCCTGTTTTACGCCTCAAGCGCAGCCTTGAACCAACTCGTAATACTCGTGGGGTGCGTGATGGCGGTGCCGACGACAACGGCCCAGGCTCCAGCATCGATCGCGGCGCGAGCCTCCTCGGGCGTGTGCACGCGGCCCTCGCAGATGATGGGAAGACCGGGGAATTCCTCGGTCGCCTGACGCAGGAGCGGCAGGTCGGGGCCATCGGCCATGGTGCAGTCGATGGCGGCGACACCGTGAGAAAGCGTGGTGGATACCAGGTCGAAGCCCATATCAACCGCACGGCGAATGTCCTCGATGGTGGCACAATCCGCCATCAGGAGCACACCCTCCTCGTGCAGCGGGCGGAAGGTATCCTCGACCGTCTTGCCATCGGGGCGCGGACGATCGGTGGCGTCGATCGCCACGATATCGGCACCGGCAGCAACGCAGGCGCGAGCGTGACGCAGCGTCGGCGTGATGTAAACGCCCTCGTGCCCATCCTTCCACAGGCCGATAACAGGAACCTCACAGCGACCCTTAATGGCGGCAATGTCGGCAAGGCCCTGGCAGCGAATGGCGGCGGCGCCACCGAGCTCGCAAGCGCGAGACATTTGAGCCATGGTCTCGGGCGTACGAAGCGGCTCGCCCATATACGCCTGAACGCTCACGACGAGCTTGCCCTTCAGGGATTGAATCAAAGGATCAACGGTCATGTTCGACTCAACCTTTCTCAAAACAGCCTTCTGAGACACCGCACCTTGACGTTCAAACCGTCGCTCGCGTACCGAAGTACGCTTCGCTCCTCTTTCACGTCAATCTGCGGCACCTCAGAAGGCGCACTTGGTAGTTATGTTTACTTCAACGACGCAAGAAGGTGTTCGGCGGCACCGATAAGCGGCGCGTCGCCCTCCAGAGAACCGATGAGGATCGGCGTGTCCTGAAGCGGATCGAGCGCCTGGCTGGCATAGCCCTCGTGCACCGAATCCTTCCAAGTCTGCGAACGCCAATCGGGACCTTGGTGAATCACGCCGCCCGAAAGCACGATGACCTCGGGGTCCAGGATGTTAGCGAGCGAGCCCAAGCTGGCACCCAGCGCAAAGCCGGCGTCATGGATGACCTCGGTCGCCTTTGCGTCGCCCGCACGGCACAGGTCGTTCACATCGCGACCGACCGAAGGACGGCTGGGGTCGACGCGACCAAAGCGCTCATCGTACATACGACCAATGGAAGTGCCCGAAGCAACCGACTCAAGATGGCCGGAACGCCCGCAGGCGCAGGGAATGCCGGCGGCAGCCGAGCACTCGATGTGGCCCATATGGCCGGCAGCACCATGGAAGCCCTGCATCACGCGGCCGTTCTCGACATATGCGCCGCCGATGCCCGTGCCGATGCCCAGGCACAAGACGGAGAACTTGCCCTTGCCGACGCCCCAGTGGGCCTCGCCCAGAGCATGAGCCTGCACGTCGCCCACAACGGCAACGGGGAGACCAAGGTCCTCGCGCAGACGCGGCCCCAACTGAACGCCGGACCAGCCGGGCATGATCTCGTTGGCATACGCGATGGCGCCCGTCTTGGGATCGACGACGCCGGCGGCACCAATGCCGACGCCAAGGACCTCGACATCGGGATTCGCCTCGAGAGCAGCCTTGATGGACGCCTCGATACGCTGGAAGACGGCCTCGCCGCCCTCTTGGGCCTCGGTGGGAACCTCGGCCTCAAAAACGGGATGGGGCACACTACCGTCAGCCGGGTACTCCATAATGGCGGTCGCAATCTTGGTGCCGCCGATATCAACGGAGCAAATGTACTTGTTCTCCATGTCGCTCTCCTTAGGAGATAAAAAACAACTACAGGAAATGCGCCGTCAGGCTAGCCGTCACAGCGCGGTAAAGGTTTTCCAGGTGCCCGAGATCGCCGCGAAGCCTCGCGGCCATTGACCTAATGGGTCATGGCCGCAAGGCTGAACGGCGAGGTCGGGTGCCTGGGGAAGCTTTACAGGAGACCGTTGTCCTGGAGGACCTTCCTAATCGCCTCGACGTTCTCGCCGGTCATGGCCTTCACCGGGCGCGGCATGGTCGGGCTGTCGAAGATGCCCATGAGGTTCATAGCGGTCTTGAAGGCGCCGACGCCACCGGCATAGCCCTGGACGCCCGAGGTGACATCCCAGATGTGCGAAATCTCATTGAGGCGATCCTGCTCGGCCTTGACGGTAGCCCAGTCACCAGCCTGAGCGGCCTTCCACTGACGCACGTAGCCCTCGGGCTCAACGTTGGCGAGACCCGGGACGGAACCGTCGGCGCCACCGAGGTAGGCGCCGTCGACAACAACCTCGTGACCGGTGAGAATGCTCATCGGATGGCCATTCTTCTCGTTCTCCTGAACGAGGTAGCGGAACGAGATGTCATCGCCCGAGGAATCCTTGACGCCGGCCAGGACGCCCTCGGCGCCGAGCTTGGCAAGGAGCTTCCAGGGGAGCTTGGTGTGAACGCACACGGGAATGTCATAGGCAAAGATGGGCAGATCGAGCTCCTCGTGCAGGATGCGGAAATGCTCCTCAACCTCGGTCATGCCCTGCAGGGCATAGAACGGGCAGGTGGCGACAAGCGCATCGGCGCCCAGCTCCTGAGCAACCTTGCCATGCTCAATCATGCGCTCGGTCTCGGTATCGATGATGCCGACCAAGACGGGCACGCGGTGGTCAACGATGCGGACGGCCTCGGCGATAATCTGGCGACGACGCTCGTCGGTAGAGAAGACGACCTCACCCGAAGAGCCCAAGAAGAACAGGCCATCGACGCCGGCGTCGATCATGCGGTTAATGCTGCGCTCAAAGGAGGCAACATCGAGCTGGTGGTCTTCGGTATCGGGAACAACGACGGGAGGGATAACGCCGGTGAATTTCTGAGTTGCCACAAGAATCTCCTTAGTTGTCTGGCGGGCAGCCCTATGCCGCCCACTCTTGTTGGCAGTGTCCAGGCCGTCTAGGCCAAAGAACACGGGTAGAACGTTTGGTTAAAGAAGTCGACGACTTCGTTTTCGAACGCATTGATGCGCTCGTGAGCGTATTTGGCATAGATGATATGCCTCCGGTCACACTCAAGACCGTTGAATACGGCAAACTGGCCCTTGGGGTCGCTCGCGGCATCCATAAGCGATGTGCCCATGAGAACCGATCCGCGCACCCGAGACGACAGCGCCTCAAGGCCACCGGGAATTGGATTGGCAACCGCCGTGCAGGCAAGGCCACACTTATCCAAGGCGGAGACCGCCAAAGCGACACCGCCACCAAGGCCCTCGCCCCATGCAAAGATGCGGTCGGGGTCCATGCCATCAAGATTGCGCGCGACCTTCGCCAACGCGCAGCCCCAACGGACGCGCTCGACAAAAGCGGGCGAAGCAATCCCCCGCTGCAGGTCGTCCGTACCAGCAACACCGTCATCCAGCGCGAGGACGGCATACCCCATGGCGGCAAATCTCGTCATGTGATGCCAGCCGCGCACAGGCCGATCGATGTCGTGGAACATCAGGCACAGCGGCACACGCTCAGATACTCGGGCACGACCAACAGGCTCAATCAAACGAGCGTGGACCGCATCGTCACCGAGCTTAAAGGAAACCTCCGAGTAACGGGCGCAAGGGTTAACAAAGTCAATTGCCGTAATGGCCAGGCCTTGAATCTCAAGATTCGAAGCGCATGTCTCTAAATCAGAAACAGCTGCTTGGACATCACCGTGCCAGTCCCGATATTCTGCGAGCCTTGACGAAACCGTTCCAGGAATTCCCACGAGCCCGGGGACTATCAGCTCATCGATATTGCTCTCGCACTTAGACATGAGCCTCCCCTCCCTCACAGAAAAATGGAATGATTAGATCATCAAAGTCCTGAATCTCCTCGTGGCCAAAGCCTTCAAAGAACTCATGACGCTTGTCGCAGGACAGGTTGTTGTACACCGCAAACTGCGTTGCCGGCGGACAGACGATATCGGCCGTGCCCGTGCCAAACAGCACGGGGCACTTGACCATGGGGGCAAAATTCTTGGAATCGAAGTACGCCAGCTTGGCATAGGCTTCCTCGATACGAGTCGAGTCCTCGTCAAACCAACGCGACCAATAGCGCAGACCCTCGTAGGCAATATCGTCGGCGTCCAGATCCCAAACCAGGCGGAAGTCCGACAGGAAGGGATAGAGGATGGCGGCGCGATTGATAAGCTCGCTGTTAAGCGCGCAGGTCGCAATGCCCAAACCGCCGCCCTGCGATGCGCCGTTCACATACACGCGGGTAAGATCGATGCCCTCGAGCTCGCGAACGATACGGCACAGAATGCGGATATCCTGATGTAGGCGGACATAGTAGAGGTTGGCCGGGTCGCCGTCGATACCGGCGACGATATGGCCCGCGACCGTCGTGCCCTCAAATCCACCAATGTCCTCGGAGGGGCCTCCTTGGCCAGGACAATCGAGAGCAATGAGCGCCATGCCCATGCCCGCAAACGACGCCTGCTCAAACCAGCTGCGGCTTGCACCCGGATACCCATGGAACTGAAGTACCAATGGCACAGGCTCGTCCGAGACGGGTTTAAGGTACTTGGCATGCAGGCGTGCACCACACATGCCGGTATACCAGAGGTCGAAAAACCGACAGGTCGCGGAATCCGCAACCGAAGCCGCCTCAATCTCGTAGTCGAGCTCGACAGCGTCGGCCTCGGCCACGCGGTCCTTCCAAAAGAGATCGAAATCCGATGGACGGGGCATAGCGCCTCGATATTCACCAAATTGCTGTTGTAGCTCCTGAGCACTTGGCATGGCTCGTGAACCCAGCCTTTCGAAATCGCAACGGAGGTGCGCCCGGCAAGGGAACCGGGCGCACGGGAGGGAAAGCGAGGCTACTCGCCGAGCTTGGGATGCAGCAGCGACGGCGCAGCGCCGAGCAGCATCTTGGTGTAGGGGTCCTGAGGGTGCTGGAAGACCTGCTTGGCCTCGCCTTGCTCGACGATCTTGCCACCATTCATAACGATGATGTCGTCAGAGATATAGCGGACCGTCTGGATGTCATGGCTGATGAACACCATGGCCAGGCCGAGCTCCTTCTTAAGGTCGGTCAGCAGGTTCAGAATCTGCGCGCGGACCGAAACGTCCAGAGCCGAGGTGGGCTCGTCGGCGATGATGGCATCGGGGTTCAGCGACAGGGCACGGGCAATTGCGACGCGCTGTCGCTGGCCGCCCGAAAGCTGGCCGGGAAGAACCTCGGCGGCGGAGCTGGGCAGACCGGTGAGCTCCAAGAGCTCCTTGACGCGCTTCTCCTGCTCGGCCTCGGTACCCAAGTTGTGGACGCGCATGGGGTCGAGCAGTTGCTCACGAACGACCATGCGGGGGTTGAGCGCCGTGGCCGGGTTCTGGAACACGACCGAGATGACGCGGCCCATGTGGCGACGGTCCTCGGCGGTACGCTTGGTAACGTCCTTGCCCTTAAAGTAGACCTTGCCGCTCGTGGGGGCCTGAAGGCCGCACATGACGTTGGCGGTGGTGGACTTTCCGCAACCGGACTCGCCGACGATGCCGATGGTCTGTCCGGGCATGAGCTTAATCGTTACACCCTGGACGGCGTGAACCAGGTTGGGGTGCAGAATCGATCCGGTACGGGTCCTAAAGGTGACGTGGACGTCATCAAGGAAGATGATCGGCTCGACGCCGTTGACTGCGGTCTCGCTCATCTACATCACCTCCGCGTGAGGGGTCAAACCATTTGCCTTGAGCACCTCGTCGGGGAGCTCGGAATAGAAGTGCTCGGTGCCGGGCACGCGCTTGAAGACCGGACGGGTGTCCAGGCCAATGCGCGGATGGCTCGAGCGGGGCGCGAAGCGATCGCCCTTGGGGAAATCGCGCGGGCTCGGAACGGCGCCGGGCACCTGGTGCAGGCGGCCCGAACCGCTCTCGATGGACAGGACGGAACCCAGAAGGCCGCGGGTGTACTCGTGAATCGGGTTGGTGAGCAGCTCCTTGGTGGGCGCCTGCTCGATAACCTGACCGGCGTACATAACCGTGATGTTATGAGCGACCTCGGCGACCAGTGCCAGGTCGTGCGAAACGAAGATCATGGCAAAGCCGAGCTTGGCCTGAAGGTCGTTAAGCAGCTTGATGACCTGCTTCTGGACGGTAACGTCCAGAGCGGTCGTGGGCTCGTCGCAGATGACCAGCTTGGGGTCGCGGGTAAGGGCCATAGCGATCAGAACGCGCTGACGCTGGCCACCGGAAAGCTCATGCGGATAGCTCTCGAGCGTACGCTTGGGGTCGAGGCCCACGAGCTCCAGGAGCTCCTCGGCGCTACGGGTGCCGCCACGCTTGGTGAGCTGCTTCATCTGGGCGGAAATGAGCATGGAGGGGTTGAGCGAGGACAGGGCGTCCTGATAGACCATGGCGATATCGGTACCGCGAAGGCCGAACCACTCCTTCTTGCTCATCTTGAGCAGGTCGCGGCCCTCCCAGAGAACCTCGCCGGAAAGATGCTCGTCATCGTCGGTCAGGCCCATGATAGCCAGCGTGGTGATGGACTTACCGCAACCGGACTCGCCTACCAGGCCCATGGTCTGGCCGGGACGGACGTCAAAGTTGACGTGGTCGACGACGTTGATGTCACCGTGGTGCTCAAACTGGATGCAGAAATCGCGGACCGAAAGGATCGGCTCGACGGACTCATCGGGCACATGGCGGTCGTTACGCTTGAGTTCGACATCGCGCAGAGCGCCAAGACGGGCGGACAGGGACTGAGCCTGCTCCTTGTAGGCGCGAACGGGGTCGGAGACCAGCAGGTCGGCCTCGCGGCGCTTGGAGGAGTCGGTCGGATCCAGGGCGGCGGAGGGAGCAGCGGCCATGGCGTCGGTAATGCCCTCGGAGAGGATGTTGAGTGCCAGGCAGGTGATCATGATGGCCAGGCCCGGGAACAGCGCCTGCCACCAACGGCCAGCGAGCACGCCACCGCGAGCGTCAGCGAGGATGTTGCCCCAGGTAGCGGTGGGCTCCTGGATACCAGCGCCGATGAAGGTCAGCGAGGCCTCGAAGATGATGGCGTCGGCGACCAGGGTAACGGTAAAGACCATGATCGGGGCGATGCAGTTACGCAGAACATGCTTGATCAAAATCCACGGAGCCTTGGCGCCGGAAACGATGACCGCGCGGACATAGTCCTCGCCGTACTCGGACACGATGTTGGCGCGCACGATACGGGCAATCTGCGGAGTGTACATAAAGCCGATGGCGAAGATGATCGACGGCACGGAATTGCCCAGGATGGAGACGAAGACGGCAGCAAGGGCGATGCCCGGGATGGACATGATGATGTCCAGGATGCGCATGATCGCCTCGGAAACGGACTTGCGCGAAACCGCCGCGAGGGCGCCCACGACCGAGCCGCAGACCAGAGCCATGGCAGTAGCGCCAAAGCCGATGATCAGCGAGTAACGACCACCGTAGAGCATACGCGACAGGATGTCGCGGCCCTTATCATCGGTACCGAAGATAAATCCGTTGCCGGGAGCCTGGCGAGCAGTGAAAATCTCGACCGGGCTATAGGGGGCAAGAAGGGGCGCAAGAATCGCGGTCAAGGCGACCAGCACCAGCACGACGGCGGCAATCTTAGAAGACAGCGTCATCTTCTTCCAGCCACCGAGCTTGAGCCCCTTGGAGGCAGCTTTCTCGAGCTGCTCGGTTTGCTTCTCTCGAATCTTTACCATAATCTACACCGTCCTGATGCGCGGGTTGATGAGCAGGTAGAGCATGTCAACCACGATGTTGATGATGATGAAGGCAAGAGCAACGACGATGACGACGCCCTGAACCAGGTTCGCCTCGTTGCCCTGAACGCCCTGCAGAATCGCAGTACCCATGCCGGGGAGGTTGAAGATGACCTCGATGACGACGGCACCGCCCATAAGGTAACCGATCTTAAGACCGAGGGTGGTGACCGGGGTGATCAGCGCGTTGCGCAAAACGTTGATGCCGACGACGACCTTCTCGGGAACGCCGGCGCCGCGAGCCATACGGACATAGTCCTTATCGAGCTCCTCAACCATGGCCGTACGCACGATACGAGTCATCTGGCCCGTCAGCGGGAATGCCAGAGCGATAGCGGGCATGATCATACGTCCCAGATAGCCAGCCGGGTTGGTGGTGAAGTGAGGCAGAGCACCGGACGCCGGAAGCACCTTAAGGTAGGAAGAGAACAGCAGAATCAACAGAACGGCAAGCCAGAACGACGGGGTTGCCAAGCCGGCGATAGAGAAGACGCGGATCACTTGGTCCGGCCATTTATCGCGATACAGTGCCGCGATGACGCCGAGCAAAAACGAGACGACCGCGCCGATGGCAAGACCGATGAAGGTCAGCTGCATCGTGACGGGCAGGGCCGTGGAGATGCGCTTGGCAACGGAGTTGCGAGCAGCACCATAGGTGCCCATGTCACCATGGATCAGATCGCCCATGTAGCGCACGTAGCGCACGGGCCAGGGGTCGTCCAGACCATACTTCTCATGGTACTCGGCAACCGCCTCGGGCGAGGCACCGTCACCCAACGCCGTATAGGCGGGGTCGGTCTTGGAGAACGACATAAGGAAGAACACCAGGACGGTGACGCCCAATGCCATGATCGGCAGCGCCACGAGACGCCTTCCAATCAAACGTAGAAAGTTGTTCACGTTCTCTCCCCTTTCTTTTGTCGGTAGGACCAACTGGTATATGAGTATGGATACTCATCACAAGACCCGAGCGACATCGAGGCCGCCCGGGTCTTTGTTTCAACTATGAAGACGTTGCCTTACGACCGACGCCCCACATATGACTCAAGCGAGTCTTAGGCCTTGACGGTCGCGACGCCCCTGAAGGACATGCTCGTCGTACCGATGCCCTTGAAGCCATCGAGGGCCTCGCCGTTGGGCGCGGTGGACGGATCGTCCCAGGAAGCGGAGACGGTCTTGACGTGGACAACGGGGTACAGAACGGCGTTGTCAGCGATGATATCGAAGCACTCGTTCCACTTCTTCTGCTGCTCGTCGCCCTCGGCGGCAAGAGCCTCGTCCATGAGACCGTGGAGCTTCTCCCACTCAGCGGACTCCTTCCACGGGCAACGGGTCTGCATCCAGACGTTGTCGCCGTACCACCAGTTGAGCAGCAGGTCGGGGTCGGCGCCGAAGCAGGAAGGATCGCCAGGGGCAAGGAGGATATCGTAGGCCTCGCCGCCGTCGATGGCAGCGTAGGTGGCCGGCGAGGTATCGGTCTGGATGGTCACATCGAAGCCGAGAGCGTCGAGGTCGTTCTTGACCTGGGCGGCCATGCCCTTGATCTGCTCGTTGTCGGTGGTGCGCAGGGTGATGGCGCCCGGGGTGATGCCAGACTCCTCGATGAGCTTCTTGGCCTTCTTGGCGTCAGTCTTGTACACCGTGGAAGCCTCATGATAGTTAGTGAAGCTCTTGGGCAGGTAGCAGCTGGCAGCGGTGGCAAGGCCGGCGAAGGTGTTGGTGATCATCTTCTCGGTGTCGAGCGCGTACATGACGGCCTGACGAACCTTGACGTTGTTCCAAGGCTCCTTGGCGACGTTGAACATGATGAAGCGGGTGCCGAAACCCTGAACGTTATCGATCTTGCAGCCAGCGCTCTCGAGCTGGTCGACGGCGTCAGCGGTGACGAGCTCCATAACGAGCGTGGAGCCCTCCTGCTGAGCGGTAACGCGAGCGGTGGGGTCGGTCAGGATGCTGTACTGGATCTTCTTATCCTCGGCAGCATACTCACCGTTGTACTCGGGGTTGGGAACCAGGGTGATCTCGGTATCGGAGATAGAGTCATACATCCAGGGGCCCGAACCGATCGGCTGCTTAGCGCGATCCTCCTCGGCCTGGGTAGCCGGGGTAACGCGGATGATGGCCAGACGATCCTTGAGCAGGGAGAAGTTGGGGACCTTGGTCTTGACCGTTACAGTGCTGGCGTCCTTGGCCTCGATGGACTCGAAGGGCTGGAAGAACGGAGCATAGGTAGCGGAAGCAGCGCAAGCGGTGTAGGAGGCAACGACGTCGTCAGCAGTGACCTCGGTGCCATCGGAGAACTTGGCGCCCTTGCGGATGGTGACCTCGAAGGTAGTGTCGTCCACGGACTTGGGATCGTCGGTGGCGAGCTCGTTGAAGGTGCTGTAGTCGTGGTAATCGATGCCATAGAGGCCCTCGATGACGTGCCAGTTAGCACCCAGGCCCACAGCGGAGCCGGTGCTGGCGGGGTCGAAGCTGGACGGAGCGTAAGCGGAACCAGCGGTGATCACGCCGCCGCCACGGTTGGCGGAATCGGTGGAACCGGAAGCGGAACCCTCGTCGTTGGAGCTGCCACCGCAGCCGGTGAGACCAAGCCCTGCGACAGCAGCGACGCTGCCGGTGAGGCCGAGGAACGAACGCCTGGACATACCCTTGTTGATGATGGCCATGTCTTCTCCTATCAATAGAGAATCTTACCCGGGAGCACCTAGACTTGCCCCCGCGCAACTTGCGGACGATATATACCTTACCTACCGACGGACCCAACTGAGGTGCCGCGCTCGGCGACCGATACATACATACGCTTGAACGGTATTTACTACCGTTCACCGAATTCATTGACAAACGATTCGCCAGACAGTATGTATCGACGAGGTGAGATATCAGTCTTCGTCAACCCGCAGGATAGCAGGGTTATTCACCATGGCTAGTCAAACGTTTTAGCGTTAATAAAACCCGAAATCAGGAGGTAATCGCCGCGAAATAAATGATTGAAAATCAGCCAATCATGTATATCAGTTGTTTAGAAGCGCGTTTAGTTTTCGGAACGGCTGGCCGATGCCTTGGCGCGCTCGGCATTCCATGCAACAAGTGCCTCGTGGACCGCTTTGGCGACATCGGCCGGAACGCCTCGAACTTCCGCAATCTCCTGCTCGCTTGCCGCGCGCAAACGCTTCATCGAGCCAAAATGGCGCATAATGGCACGTTTTCTGGTGGGTCCCACGCCCGGAACGTCGTCAAGCACCGAAACCGTCATAGCCTTATTGCGCAACTCGCGGTGGAACGTAATCGCAAATCGGTGGGATTCATCGCGAACCTGCTTGATCAGATAAAGCGAAGCGGAGCCGGTCGGTAGCACGACGGGAGTCTCGTCCCACGGCACGAAAACCTCCTCATCGGCCTTTGCCAAGCCACAAACTGGTATATCGAGGCCAAGCGCCTCAAGTTGCTTAATTGCAGCGGTCAATTGCGGCTTGCCGCCATCGACAACGAGCAAATCGGGACGCGAGCCAAAGCGCTCGTCCGCCATGCGCTCGGGAGCATAGCGACGCCCCAGGACCTCGGACATCGATACGAAGTCGTTCGCCTCGTCCAATTCGGCCTGAATTTTAAAACGACGGTACTGGCTCTTGTCGGCGCGTCCGTTGGTAAACACCACCATCGAGGCGACGGTAAAGGTTCCATGCAGCGTCGAGATATCGAAGCACTCGATACGCATCGGCGGCGCCGGCAGCGCCAGCGCGCTTTCGAGCTCCAGGAGCGCTTGATTGGTGCGGTCGTCAGCGTACCCCGTTCGCATCATGTAGCGCATGAGGGCATGGCGCGCATTTTTGGATGCCATATCGAGCAAACGGTGCTTTTCGCCACGCTGCGGCCTATGGAGATGGCAGGAACGCTCGCGCTTGCCTGCAAGCCACTCCCCCAGCGCCTCCGCATCCTCAAGCTCGACAGAGAGGTTTATCTCAGCTGGAATATCAGCCGTCTCGTCGTAATAGCGCTTAAGAAAGCCCGACTGGAGCTCTTCCTCGTCAACATCAAGACCCTTGTCAAGAATGAACTCGCAGGTGCGAACTGTTCGGCCCTCACGCACGACAAAGACGCAAGCGGCAGAGATGGTCTCCTCGCGATAGAAACCGATGACATCGATATCGACACTGGAGGGAAAAACGACTTGCTGACGGTCGTCCAGACCCCTGATGACCTCCAAACGACGCTTGACGCGTGCCGCGCGCTCAAAATCGAGTGCCTCGGCGGCATCCGCCATCTCGGAAGTCAGCTCGTCGACGACATCCTTGCGATGGCCCGACAAAAAGCGCTCGACACGCTTGACGTTCTTGGCATAGTCTGCCGGGGAAATCGCGCCGACACACGCACCCGGCCCGCGCCCGACATGGTAGTCGAAGCAGGGACGCCCGTTTTGCGCGCAAATCATATTGACGATGTCTTCCTCGCCCTTGTGGGACTCGATGATACGGCGACAACGACGCCACTCCGCACAGGATGCAGAGCAGATGGGGATAACCTTGCGCAGCGTATCTATCGTCTCACGTGCCGCACGGCTATCGGTATAGGGTCCAAAATAGCGCGTTCCCGGCTTATGACGCTCACGCGTGTATTTGATAGCGGGATACAGGTCGCCCTTTGTAATGGCGATAAAGGGGTAGCTCTTGTCATCCTTGAGGTCGACGTTAAAGTACGGATGGTACTGGCCGATCAGGTTGCGCTCGAGTACAAGCGCCTCATGCTCGGTTTCGACAACGATGTAGTCAAAGCTCGCCACCAGCTGCATCATCAGCGGGATCTTTTGACGCTCATCCTGCAGCGTCACGTACTGGCGCATACGGGAACGCAGGTTTTTCGCCTTGCCAACGTAGATGACATCGCCCTTGGCATCCTTCCAAAGGTAGCATCCGGGCTGCGTGGGAACGCGCGAAACCTGCTCGGCGAGTGTTGGAATGTTGTCGTGACCGGCCACACGCACCTACTTGCGACGAAGCAGCGCCGAGACCTCGGGCATCTTAAGGACGACGGCAAGGCCAAAGGTAACAGCAAGCGAGACGACACCGGCAACGCAAACGTAGCCAAGAGTAATCAGAATCGAGCCGCCAAGTGCGCCGACAAAGTGCTCAAGCGCCCACATGACGCCGGCGCCTGCGGCAGCACCCATGCCACCGAGCAAAAGGCCAAAGAAACCGCCATGCAGGATAGATTTGACCTGAAGACCACGCAGACGACGACGCAGCCACCACAGCGAACAACCGACCAAGATCACGTAGTCGACGACATACGAAAGCGCGATTGCCGGCATACCGAAGCCCAGCACAACGCCAAACAGCAGAACCGAGCCGGCCTGGCCGATGGCGGAATACAGGCAATAGCGGCTATAGGGCTTCATGTCGAGCAAGGCAGAGAAGCTCTTCTGCATCAACACGACCACGCCGTAGAGCGGCAGCGAGAACGCCAGGTAGACAAGGAACTCGGACACCAGCGCCACGCCGGACTCATCAAACTTGCCGGCACAGTAAATCATGTTGAGCGGACGCGCGAAGACAATCAGGTACAGCGCGAACGGAATCAGGAAGAACAGCATCTGGGCGACGCCACGCGAAATGCCCGTGCGAACGCTGTCGTAATCCTTCTCCTGCGCGTCGTGAGAGAGCTCGGTATAGAGCGCCGTCGAAAGCGAGGCGGCAATCAGCGCGTAGGGCAGCGTGTACCACAGGCGCGCATAGGCGATGACGGAAGGACCAGTCTCGGGCTGGACCACCAGCGCGGCAGCGTTGGTGATAGAAGTCGAGACAAACATGCACACCGTGGCGAGCAGCGTCGGGATACCGAGCGCAATCGTCTGGCGCAGCGCGGGGTCCTTAAAGTCGATATGGATATGGGGATGCACGCCGTGCTTGCCAAGCGCGGGGATCTGACATGCCATCTGAACAAAGACACCGAGGGTCGTACCGGCCGCAATTAAGATGATGCCGGCACGTTCGCCAAACTGTGCGGACACGGGCGCAAAACCCATAAAGCTCGCAATGACGATCACATTGTTGAGGACCGGGGCAAACGTCGACCAGAAGTAGTCGCGGTGTGCGTTGAGAACGCCCGAAAACACCGAGCCAAAACCATAGAACAGAATCTGGATGGCAAAGAAACGGAACATGAACGCAGCGGTATCCATGCTGCCGCCGTCACCCGAAAGGAACGATTGCGTCCAGATAAAGCCCGGGGCGAACACGGTCCCCAGCAACGAAATGCCACCCAGCACCAAAAGCAGAATGCCGAGCAGGTTGCCCACGTACTCGTTCGAGGCCTCGCGACCCTGCTCACGCCTCACGCCCATGTACACGGGCAAAAACGCCGTCACGAGCATGCCACCCATCACGAGTTCGTAGAGCATATTGGGCAGGTTGTTGGCGACCTGATAGGAGGACGAGAGTAGCGACATGCCGATAGCGGCCGCCATTGCCCACGTGCGGATAAAACCGGTGACACGAGACACGATAGTCAGGATGGTCATAAGCCCGGCGGAACGACCAACCGTGGAGTAGTCCGACGAGCCCATGTCGTCAGTGTCATCTCGCGACGAAGGAGCTTCGGATGAGGGTGTCTGAGGCGCAGATTCTTTTGCAAAATGAGCTCCGCGCTTCAATTCTTCCTGCGGCATCGCTCAGTCCTCTCTCGTAATCGCGGCAACCGTCGCCCCGCAAAATGCAATTAAATCATCGGGTGCAAGCTCGAGCTGATAACCACGCTTGCCTCCCGAAATAAAAATGGTATCCCAAAGGACACACGTCTCATCAATGAGCGTCCGGTAGCGTTTTTTCATACCGACCGGGCTGCAGCCGCCGCGAACGTAGCCAGTCGCCGCAAGCAAATCCTTCACATGCATCATGGCCAAGGACTTTTCCCCCGCGGCACGCGCGGCGGACTTTAAATCGAGCTCGTCGGCAACAGGGATGCAGCACACGACATGGTCGTTGGACGGTGTCACACAGACCAAAGTCTTAAATCCTTGACCGGGCTCCTCGCCAAGCTGCTCCGAAATCGCGGCCCCCAGGCCCACCGACTCATCACCATCGTCTTCGTACGTATGTAGAACATAGGAAATGCCGGCACTTTCCAGCTCGCGCATCGCATTGGTTTTTGGCGTCTTTACAGCCTTTGCCATGACATATCCTTTCCCTCGCATTCGGACGCAAGGATTAAGTATATGTCCAATTCGGCTGCATACGTCACTTCGGCACAGCAAGCGCCATCGAATCACAAGGAGTCGATGGCGCCCATAAACTGAATCGCCTATTTATTGAGCATCAAGTTGAGCCTGGCGCTCCCGGTCACGCCTGAGCAACGGCGCCAAAAACTTGCCCGTATAACTCTGCGGACAGTCCGCAACCTGCTCCGGTGTACCCGAAACCACAACGGTTCCGCCGCCGTTACCGCCCTCGGGACCCATATCGATCAGGCGGTCGGCAACCTTGATGACATCAAGGTTGTGCTCAATCACCAGCACCGTGTTGCCCGCATCGACCAAGCGCTGCAGCACATCGAGCAGCTGGCGGACGTCCTCAAAATGAAGACCGGTCGTCGGCTCGTCCAAAATATAGAACGTCTTGCCCGTCTGGCGTCGATGAAGCTCCTTGGCGAGCTTCACACGCTGCGCCTCGCCGCCCGAGAGCGTCGTGGCGGGCTGGCCCAGGCTCACGTAGCCTAAGCCTACATCGTACAGCGTCTGGAGCTTGCGCTTAATCTGCGGGATATTCCCAAAGAAGGCCAGCGCCTCGGTGACGCTCATGTCGAGCACGTCCGAGATGGTCTTGCCACGGTAGGTGACCTCGAGTGTCTCGCGGTTGTAGCGTTTACCGCCGCAAACTTCGCAGGGAACGTAGATATCGGGAAGGAAGTGCATCTCGATCTTGATCTGCCCGTCGCCCTTGCACGCCTCACAGCGCCCGCCACTCACATTAAAGGAGAAACGACCCGGCGAGTAGCCGCGCGCCTTCGACTCCGGCGTACTCGCAAACAGCGCGCGAAGATCATCCCACAGGCCGATATAGGTAGCAGGGTTGGAACGCGGCGTGCGGCCAATCGGCGACTGGTCGATATCGATAACCTTATCGATACACTCGATGCCCTCGATTTTCTTATACGGACCCACGGGGCGCGTCGAGCGGTGAATGGCATTCGTAAGGGCAGGCGCAATGGTGTCGGTAACCAGGGAGCTCTTACCCGATCCCGACACGCCGGTAACAACCGTAAGCGTACCAAACTCGATCTGGGCAGTAACGTTTTTGAGGTTGTTGGCTCGAGCGCCCGTAATTTTAAGGCAGCCGCGACCGGGCTTGCGCCGTTCATCAGGCACCCGGATCATTCGTTTGCCGGTCAGATAAGCGCCCGTCATCGACTCAGGACACGCCATGATATCGGCAGGGGG